>NZ_JASCPA010000028.1:0-58060 GCF_029959715.1 Pseudomonas sp. PS02288
GTCTACAGCGAGTTCTGTGGGGTCGTAGAGCAGCGCCTGCCGGTGTTCCAGCCGCGCCCGGTGCCGCGCAGCCTGCCGGTCTTCCCGCAGGCTGCGCAGGACATGCTGCTGCCGATGCCCACGCTGTCGCAACTGGGCCTGGGCGAACCGCTCAGCGTGCCGAACAGCGCCTTCCCCTTCGCCGGTGGCGAGCCGGCGGCGCAATCGCGACTGCGCGACTACCTCTGGGAACGCCAGGGTGTGCGCAACTACATCGAAAACCGCCACGGGCTGATCGGCACCGAGTACTCCTCGAAGCTCTCGCCCTGGCTGGCCAACGGCAGCCTGTCGCCGAGAAGGGTCGCGGCCGAACTGCGTCGCCACGAGTCGCGCTACGGCCGCAACGAGTCCACCCACTGCCTGTGGCAAAAGCTGCTCTGGCGCGAATTCTTCCGCCTGACCCTCGAGCGCCACGGCCAGGCGTTGTTCGAGCCCGGCGGCGTGAAAGCGACCGCTCGCGCGCCGGACAAGATCGACGAACGCTTCCAGCAGTGGTGCCAGGGACGCACCGGGATGCCGATCGTCGATGCCAACATGCGCGAACTGGCCGATACCGGGTTCATGTCCTACTGCGGCCGGCAGATCGTCGCCAGCTACCTGGTTCACGACCTGAAGCAGGACTGGCGCCACGGCGCCGCCTGGTTCGAGGAACACCAGCTCGATTACGACCCGGCGAGCAGCTGGGGCAACTGGGCCTACGTCGCCGGTTACGCCAGCGATCCGAAGCGCAGCGACACCTTCAACGCCTTGCGCAAGGCGCGCGATCTCGATCCGGAGGGCACCTACGTCAGCCTCTGGCTGCCGGAATTGCGCGTGGTTTCGCCGCAGCTGCGGCACACGCCGTTCCTGCTGCCCTTGCTGCAACTGGAGATGATCGACTATCCACGCCTGTCGAAAGTCCCGGAATCCTGGACCGACTACCTGCCCAATGCCGAGGAGCAGTTCTACGGCGTACCCAATGAGGACAAGGAGTCGTTGCAGGCGTCATAGCGCTCACTCTCGATACGATTGCGCCCGCCACGCTTGGCGCGATACAGCGCCTGGTCTGCGCGCTCGAAGACCTGTTCGGCCACCTCGCCCGGGTGATACGCGGAAAGACCGCCGGACAGCGTGATCGTTACCGGTTGCCCCTTGAAGTGGAACGGACAGGCCTCGATGGCCGTGCGCAGCACGTCGAGCAGCTTGAGCCCACCTTCCATCGGCGTGGAAGGCATCAGCAGCACGAACTCCTCACCGCCGAAGCGCGCGATGAAATCGGTCACCCGCACCCGCTTGGCCAACTCGCCCGCGATGATCTTCAGCACCTTGTCACCGGCGAGGTGGCCATACTCGTCGTTGATCCGCTTGAAGTGGTCGATATCCAGCACCGCCATCAGCAGCTCGCCCCCATAGCGTTGCCAGCGCGCGCCCTCGATTTCCAGACGCTCGTTCCACGCCGCCCGGTTGGGTAGACAGGTGAGCGCGTCGACCAGCGCCTTCTGCCGCTGCTCCTCGAGGTTCTCGCGAAAGCCCTTGGCTTCCTGCGCCATGCTGGCGACCCGCTCGACCAGCGTCTGCAACCGGCCGGCGATCTGCTCCTCGCGCTGGTCGCGCTGGCGCTGGTACTCGTCCATGGTATGGAGCAGCCCTTCGAGGCGGCTTTCGATCACCTGCTTAAGGCCGGACAGATCATTCGCTTGCTGCACGCTGCTGTGCAGCCCGGTGACCTGCTGGCGCAAGTCGCTGTCCAGCTCGCGCGCCGACGCCAGGCCATCGACGTAGCCCTCCTGGGCGTCCACCAGGCTGCCCTGGAAACTCGCCAGGCGCTCGTTGAGCTGTCGGAGATACACCTCGAACTCGTGCTGCCCGCTGCCGACCACGGCCTGCATCAGCACGGCCAGGTCCTCCAGCGCCGGAACCAGCTCATACCAGTTGAGGCCGCCGCGAATCCGCTCGGCGAGCGCCGCGGACTGCGCGTGATGGCTCTCGGGCAACGGCAATTCGTCGAGCATGCCCAGCAGGATCGCCTCGACCCGGGCCGCGATGACGATGTAGGCCGGCTCGCTCTGCGCCGGCAGCGCATAGGCGGGATCGGCCGGCTCGAGTATCGCGGCGGCCATCGGCAGGCTGTCGAGGTGCATGCGCGGAAGGCCGACTCCCGCGGTCACTTTCGGCTGGGCCGGCAGCGCCTGGGCGACCGCCTCGGCATCCGGTTCGACCAGCGGCAAGGACTCTTCGGCAGGCGGCGCCGCAACGTCATCCGCGAGCGCCTCGCCCCCGGCGGAAATCGGCGGCGGCGCGACAGCGGCCTCGGCGGCAGGCTCGCCAAGAGCGCGCGGCGGACTCTCGACCGGCCCTTCATCGGTATCGGCCGCATCGACGGGGTCACGCGTGCCGAACAACCGTTGCAATAGGCCGGGACGCTCCTTCTCGTCGTTTTCCAGTTGGGTAAGCGCCTGGCGTTGCAGGTCGCTGAGCTCGATCATCAGCGCCGGCAATTCGCGTGTCTGCCCGGCGCGCTCTTCGATGCCGCGGGCGAACCGCTTCAACGCCTTGCGCACGTCGCGGGGCAACGGCAGCTGCTGCAACTGGGTGACCAGCGAGGCAAGCGCGCCGTTGAGCTGGCCGACGCGTTCCCCGCGGCGGCGCTCGGA
The DNA here is from genome assembly GCF_029959715.1 of Pseudomonas sp. PS02288. NCBI lineage: Bacteria > Pseudomonadati > Pseudomonadota > Gammaproteobacteria > Pseudomonadales > Pseudomonadaceae > Pseudomonas > Pseudomonas sp. PS02288. Next base: position 2,673 of record NZ_JASCPA010000028.1, read on the forward strand.
ATCGAGCACGGCCTTTTCCAGGCGCGGAATCAGCGCCGACAGGCTGGCGTCGAAGTCGTCGCGACGAACGATCTCGCGCAGCTCCTGCATGCACTGGTCGACGCCGCGGTCGCTGCCCTCGGCGGCGAGGCTGCTGCGCACCAGGCCGCGGCGCAGCAGATCGAGGCGAACCTCCCAGCGCTTCTCGAGCCGCTCCTGCTGCTCGAGGCTTTTCAGGTACTTGTCTTTCCAGCGCTGAAGATCGTCGCTCATGGCTCCACCGGTGTGAACGGGCGCGGCACCAGCGCAGAATCGCCACCGAGGCTGCTCGGCAGGCGGATTTCGACGGCGACCGGCAAGTGGTCGGAAATGGCCTGGCTCAGCACTTCCACTCGTTCGAGAGCGAGACCGGGGCTGAGCAGGATGTGGTCCAGGCAACGCACCGGGCGCCAGCTCGGGAAGGTCGCCTCCACCTGTGGCGCCAGCAGCCCGAGATCACGCAGCGGCGAATGTTCGATCAGGTCGGCGGCGAGGGTGTTCATGTCACCCATGAGGATCTGGTGGCGATAGCCGCCGATCAATTCGCGGATGTAGGCGAGTTGGCGGGATCGCGTCTTCGGCCCCAACGACAGGTGCATCATCACCACGACCAACGCGTCCTCGCCTTCGCCGAAGCGCATGAGAATCGCGCCGCGACCGGGCGGGCCGGGCAGCGGGTGGTCTTCGAGCTGGCTGGGGTTCAGCCGGCTGAGCAACCCGTTGCTGTGCTGGGCGAATCGTCCGAGGTTGCGGTTGAGCTGCTGGTACCAGTAGGGAAACTTGCCCAGCCGGGCCAGGTGTTCGACCTGGTTGACGTAGCCCGAGCGCAGGCTGCCGCCATCGACTTCCTGCAGGGCCACTAGGTCGTAACCGTCGAGCAGCGCGCCGATGCGCTGCAGGTTCAGCGACCGTCCGCCGTGCGGCAGCAGGTGCTGCCAGCTGCGGGTCAGGTAGTGGTGATAACGGGCGGTGCTGATTCCGACCTGGATATTGAAGCTGAGCAGGCGCAGGCGTCCGTCAGCCGGCAGGCCGTTGGACGAGAGAAAATGCGGGTTGACCTGCGCATTGCACAGGCTGACCGCGCGTTCAGAACTCCAGCGCCGCAACATGCCACGCTCCAGCGCGCGCCGCTCAACGTGCGGCACGCTCCTTCTCGATCAGGAAGTCGGCCAGTTTCAGCGTTTGCTCCGGGCCGCCGGCGGTGCCCAGGTCGAAACGGTACTTGCCATTCACGACCATGGTCGGCACACCGGTAATCTGGTAGGCCATGGCCAGCTTCTTGTCCTTCTCCATCTGGCTCTTCACGCCGAAGGAGTTGAAGGTCTTCAGGAAGGCTTCCTTGTCGACACCCTGGTCGGCGAGGAAGTCGGCCATCTCGTCTTCGTCGGCGAGCTTCTTGCCTTCCTTGTGGATCGCTGCGAAAACGGCGTCATGCACCTTGGCTTCCACGCCCATGGCTTCCAGGGTGATGAACAGCTGGCCGTGCACGTTCCACACGCCGCCGAACATGGCGGGTACACGAACGAAGTTCACGTCATCCGGCAGCTTCTTGGCCCACGGGGTGATCGTAGGCTCGAACTGGTAGCAGTGCGGGCAGCCGTACCAGAACAGCTCGACCACTTCGATCTTGCCGGGCTTGGATACCGGTACCGGGTTGCTCAGCTCGATGTACTGCTTGCCAGCCTCCGGATCGGCGGCCTGGGCGAGCCCGCCGATCAGACCCGCGGTGGCGAAAACGGCGCTGAGGATCAGGTTACGCATGCATGACTCCTTGGGTTTCATAGCCGCCCACGGCGGGCCTGGCTTCGACCGAGGCAAACGGTTCGGGTTCGGGCTATTGTAGCGGCGCCGGAAACGAAAAAGGGTGGCCATCGCCACCCTTTTTCCTACCCCTCGGCCGGCGTCAGTGCAGACCCTGGATGTAGCTGGATACCGCTTCGATATCCTTGTTGCTGAGCTTGGCGGCGATACCGCGCATGATCATGGTGTCGCCGTCGTTGGTGCGATTGCCTTCGCGGAAGTCGGTCAACTGCTTGGCGACGTAGGCGGCATGTTGGCCGCCGAGATGCGGGAAGCCGGCGGCGAAGTTGCCGCTGCCGTCGGGCGAATGGCAACCGGTGCAAGCTGGCATGCCGTCAGCTACCTTGCCACCCCGGAACAGCGCCTCGCCCTGCTTGACCAGCGCCGGATCGGCAGCGCCGATGGCGATCTTCTGGCTGGAGAAATAGGCGGCGATGTCGGCCAGATCCTGATCGTTGAAGCCCTCCAGCAACCCGGTCATCTCCAGCACCTTGCGGCCGGTACCCGGTTCGGCGGTCGGCGAGGTGCCGGCCTTGATGTCTTTCAACTGCTTCAGCAGGTAGCGCTCACCCTGGCCAGCCAGCTTCGGGAAGTTGGGCGCAGGGCTGTTGCCGTCCGCACCATGGCAGGCACCACAGACAGCGGCCTTGCCCTGGCCGGCAGCGGCATCACCCGCAGCGTGGGCCATACCGGTGATGCCCAGGGTCAACAGCAGACTCACGAGTACTTTGTTCATCAGCTAATCCAATTACGGCTAAGGTTGAAAGAGTTATGGACCGGGCTCATGGCGCACAAATCGGACCAGACAAGCCTCGGCTTTGCAGTCCATGCACAACCCGCGAGGCGGCATACAGCGAGACCGCCATGAGGTTCGCGTCTTGTCGCGCGAATCCATGGATCGACGTGAACTCACCCCCGTGCAACAGGATGAAAGCGCACACAAAATCTGCGGCATTATATACTGGCGTCGCCGAAACGGAAACGAAACCGCCTCCTGCGACACCCGGTCGCACTCTGGAAAACCCATGTCATTCAAGAACCCGATTCTCGGTCTGTGCCAACAGGCCGCCTTCCTCATCAGCGCAGCAAAAGTCGACCAATGTCCTGCGGACGAAGGTCTGGAAGTGGCGTTCGCCGGGCGCTCCAATGCCGGCAAGTCGAGCGCGCTGAACACCCTCACCCATGCCAGCCTGGCGCGCACCTCGAAGACGCCGGGGCGCACCCAGTTGCTGAACTTCTTCAGCCTCGACGAGCATCGGCGCCTGGTCGACCTGCCCGGTTATGGCTACGCCAAGGTGCCGATCCCACTCAAGCAGCACTGGCAGAAACACCTGGAAGCCTACCTGAGCAGCCGCAACAGCCTGGCCGGGCTGATCCTGATGATGGACATCCGCCATCCGCTCACCGACTTCGACCGGATGATGCTCGACTGGGCCACCGCCAGCCGCATGCCGATGCACATCCTGCTGACCAAGGCCGACAAGCTCGCCTACGGCGCGGCAAAGAACGCTCTGCTCAAGGTGCAGCGCGATATCCAGCAGGGCTGGGGCAAGGACGTGGTGAGCATCCAGCTGTTCTCGGCGCCCAAACGCCAGGGCATCGAGGAGGCGCAGCTGGTGCTTGCGCAATGGCTGGGACTGCTGGACGACGAGGAAAAGGAAGACCAGCCTGAGGAATAGGCCGTGGTCGAAATGCGCGCGAAAAAAAACCTCGAACTTCGTATGGGGAGGGAGAAGTTCGAGGTTTAAGTCCGGACCGCTAGGGCGGGGTCCAGATATCTGCCAACACTAAAACACAACAAGGAGCATTGAACGGCTTCACCCATTCAGAATCTGTGACCGGCCAGCTCCGGAAAAAGTTCCCGCCCGGGGCGCGGACCCGGGCCTGGAATCAGTGCGCTTCGTCCCAGTTGGCGCCGACGCCGGCCTCCACCAGCAGCGGCACGTCAAGCGTCGCGGCGCCGCTCATCAGCGCGCGGACCTTCTCGCGAGTCGGGTCGACCAGGTCCTCGCGCACTTCCAGCACCAGTTCATCGTGCACCTGAAGGATCACCCGGGCGTCCAGTTCGGATTCGTCCAGCCAGTCCTGCACCGCCACCATCGCGCGCTTCATGATGTCCGCCGCCGTGCCCTGCATCGGCGCGTTGATCGCCGTGCGTTCGGCCGCCTTTCGCAGGCCCTGGTTCTTCGCGTGGATTTCCGACAGGTACAGGCGCCGGCCGAACAGCGTCTCCACGTAGCCCTGATCGCTGGCCTGCTCGCGAGTGCGTTCCATGTAGGCGAGCACGCCCGGATAACGGGTGAAGTAGCGGTCGATATAGGCCTGCGACTGCTTGCGGTCGACGCCGATCTGCTTGGCCAGGCCGAAAGCGCTCATCCCGTAGATCAGCCCGAAGTTGATCGCCTTGGCGCTGCGCCGCTGCTCGTGGGTCACTTCTTCCAGGCTCACGCCCATGACTTCGGCGGCCGTCGCGCGGTGCACGTCAAGGTCGTTGCGGAAGGCATGCAGCAACCCTTCGTCCTGCGCCAGGTGGGCCATGATGCGCAGCTCGATCTGCGAGTAGTCCGCCGCCAGCAGCCTGTAGCCGGGCGCGGCGATGAACGCCTGGCGGATGCGCCGCCCCTCGGCGGTGCGGATCGGGATGTTCTGCAGGTTCGGGTCCGACGAGGACAGCCGCCCGGTGGCGGTGACTGCCTGGTGGTAGGACGTATGGATACGCCCGGTACGCGGATTGATCTGTTCCGGCAGGCGGTCGGTGTAGGTGCTCTTGAGCTTGCTCAGGGTGCGGTACTGCATGATCACCTTGGGCAGCGGGTAATCCTGCTCGGCCAGTTCGGCGAGCACCGCTTCGGCGGTCGACGGCTGGCCGGTGGCGGTCTTGCTGATCACCGGCAGGCCTAGCTTTTCGTAGAGGATGGTACCGAGTTGCTTGGGCGAGCCCAGGTTGAACTCCTCGCCAGCCAGCTCGAAGGCTTCGCGTTGCAGCGCGACCATCTTCTCGCCCAGCTCCAGGCTGTGGCGACCCAGCAGGTTGGCGTCGACCAGCGCACCGTTGCGCTCGATGCGCGCCAGCACCGGCACCAGCGGCATCTCGATGTCCCGCAGCACGCCCGCCAGCGACGGCGTGGCCTGCAGCTTCTCCCAGAGCGTCTGGTGCAGGCGCAGGGTGACGTCGGCGTCCTCGGCCGCGTAGGGGCCGGCCTGTTCGAGGGAAATCTGGTCGAAGGTCAGCTGCTTGGCGCCCTTGCCGGCGATGTCCTCGAAACGGATGGTTTCGTGCTCAAGGTAGCGCTGCGCCAGGCTGTCCATGTCGTGACGGGTCGCCGTGGCGTCCAGCGCATAGGACTCGAGCATGGTGTCGAAGGCCACGCCGCGCACCTCGATCGGCACCGTGGCGTTGGCCAGCACGTTGATATCGTACTTGGCGTGCTGGCCGACCTTGGCCTTGTTCGGGTCTTCGAGCAGCGGCTTGAGCGCGCGCAGCACGGCGTCGCGGTCGAGCTGTGTCGGCACGCCCATGTAGGAATGCGCCAGCGGCACGTATGCGGCCTCGAACGGCGTCACCGCGAAGGACACCCCGACCAGCTCGGCGACCTGCGCGTTGAGGCTGGTGGTCTCGGTGTCGAAGGCGAACAGCTCGGCGGCCTCGAGCTTCTTCAGCCAGGCATCGAACCGCGCCTGGTCGAGGATGGTTTCGTACTGCTGCGACACTTCCGCCTGCAGGTGATCGCTGCCTGGCGGCGGCACGTCCGGCGCGTCGAACAGGCCACCGCTGGCGGGCTGTTCGAGCTTCCTGGCCTTCGCTTCGCGCTGCAGGTCTTCCAGCCAGCTCTTGAACTCCAGTGCGCCGTAGAGCGCGGCGAGCGCCTCGCGGTCGGGCTCGCCGGGGTGCAGCGAGTCGATCTCGATGTTCAGCGGCACGTCCAGCTTGATGGTCGCCAGCTCGTAGGAGAGGTAGGCCATCTCCTTGTGCTCTTCGAGCTTGGCGGCCAGCGACTTGGCTCCGCGCAGCGGCAGCTCGGCGACCTTGCCGAGGTTGGCGTAGATCACGTCCAGCCCGCCGCCGATGCCGGCCAGCAGGCCCACCGCGGTTTTTTCGCCGACGCCGGGCACGCCGGGGATGTTGTCGATCTTGTCGCCCATCAGCGCCAGGTAGTCGATGATCAGCTCGGGGCCGATACCGAACTTCTCGACCACGCCGGCCGGGTCCATCACCAGCCCGGTCATGGTGTTGACCAGAGTGACGTGCGGGCAGACCAGTTGCGCCATGTCCTTGTCGCCGGTGGAAATCACCACGTCACGTTTTTCGCCGGCGGCCTGGCGCGCCAGCGTGCCGATCACGTCGTCGGCTTCGACGCCCTCGATGCACAGCAGCGGGAAGCCCAGCGCGCGAACGCTGGCGTGCAGCGGCTCGACCTGGTCGCGCAGATCATCGGGCATCGGCGGCCGGTTGGCCTTGTAGTCGGCGAAGATCTCGTCGCGGAAGGTGCCGCCCTTGGCATCGAAAACCACGGCGAAGGGGCTGTCCGGATACTGTTTGCGCAGGCTCTTGAGCATGTTCAGCACGCCCTTCACCGCGCCGGTCTGCATGCCTTTGGAGGTGGCCAGCGGCGGCAGGGCGTGGAAGGCGCGGTACAGGTAGGAAGAGCCGTCCACCAGGACGAGGGGGGCTTGGGACATGCGTGGGACCAACCTTTTGCATAGGGCCGGGTTAGAATGACCGGACCGTTGACGTTAAAGAAGGAAGGTTAACATGCGCGCACCCACCTACCTGCTGACTGGCCTCCTGGCTTGTCTGCCCTTGGCGGCGATCGCCCAGGAACGGCCCGATGCCGACCCCGAGGTGACCATTCGCCAGGACGGCGACAAGACTGTGCAGGAATACCGCCAGAACGGCTTTCTCTACGCGATCAAGATCACCCCCAAGCATGGCAAGCCGTACTTCCTGGTGCGCGCCGACGGCAGCGACGGCAACTTCATCCGCTCGGACCAGCCCGACATGCTGATTCCGGCCTGGGAAATCTTCAAATGGTAGGACGCTGATGTCGGTATTCACGCCGCTCGAACAGCCGCAGCTGGAAACCTTCCTCGCGCCCTACGGACTCGGGCGCCTGAGAAGTTTCCAGGGTATCGCTGCGGGTAGCGAGAACAGCAATTTCTTTGTCAGCCTGGAGCACGGCGAGTTCGTCCTCACGCTGATCGAGCGCGGCCCTTCGCAGGATCTGCCGTTCTTCATCGAACTGCTCGACGTGCTGCACGGTGCCGAGCTGCCAGTGCCCTATGCGCTGCGCAGCGCCAACGGCGACGCCCTGCGCAGCCTGGCTGGCAAGCCGGCACTGCTGCAGCCACGACTGCCGGGCAAGCACGTCGCCCAGCCGAACGCGCACCATTGCGTGGAGGTCGGCACCCTGCTGGGCAAGCTGCACAAGGCGACCTGCGAGAAGCCGCTGCAGCGGCGCAGCGACCGCGGCCTGGACTGGATGCTCGGTGAGGGACGGCGTCTCGGTACGCAACTGCCCGCCTCCGCCGCCAACCTGCTGCAGCCGGTGCTGGACGAGATCGAGGCGCAGCGCGCGGCGATCCTCTCGCTACCGCAGGCCAACCTGCATGCCGACCTGTTTCGCGACAACGTCCTGTTCGACGGCCCGCACCTGTCCGGGGTGATCGACTTCTACAACGCCTGCAGCGGGCCGATGCTCTACGACGTGGCGATCACCCTGAACGACTGGTGCTCCAGCGCCGACGGCGCCCTCGACCTGCCCCGCGCCCGCGCGCTGCTCGGTGCCTATGCCAGCCAGCGGCGCTTCAGCCCGGCCGAGGCGGAACTCTGGCCGGTGCTGCTGCGCGTTGCCTGCGTGCGCTTCTGGCTGTCCCGGCTGATCGCCGCCGATGCCAACGCCGGGCAGGAAGTGCTGATCCACGACCCCGCCGAATTCGAGCATCGCCTGGCGCAGCGCCAGCGGATCGACCTGGCCCTGCCGATCGCGCTGTAGGGCATCGGACCGGCGCACCGCGACCGGGCATTGCCGATGGGCTTCCGTCCACGCGATACGGTGAGGCGCTGGTGGGCAATGGTGGGCTGAAGCCCACCCTACTACTGCGCGTTGTAGGGCGTGCGAAACCCGCGATCGAGGCACATTCGAGATAGGGACACGTGCCTACGTGATGGCGCGGCTACGTAGGGTGGGCTTTAGCCCACGCGATACTGCACGGCCCCGGCCGGGCTGAAGCCCACCCTACGGGTACTGCGCGATCTGCCGGCTCAGAGCCCTTCCAGGCAGCCGGCCAGGTTGTTCGCCAGGTCGTCCAGCAGCCGCTCGTAGCCGTTCGCGTCGGCATTCAGCGTGGCGCCCAGCGCGTCGAGTTCGGCCATTTTCACCGGCAGCCCTTCGGCCAGGGTTTCGGTGAGCTTCGGCCGCCACGGCGGCTCGCTGAACACGCAGGCGGGGCCGGCCTGCTGCAGCTTCTCGCGCATCTCGGCGACGTGTCGCGCGCCCGGCTGCACCTCGGTCGCGGCGCTGAACACGCCGCTGTGCTGCAGGCCGTAGGCTGCCTCGAAGTAGTCGAATCCCTCATGGAACACGAAGTAGGGCTTGCCGGCGACGCCGGCGACGCGCTGGCGCAGGCGCTGGTCGAGCGCACCCAGGCGGCGCTCGAAGGCCTGCAGGTTGGCCTGGTAGCGCGCCGCGTTGTCCGGATCGGCCGCGCTCAGGTCGGCGGCCATGCGCGCGGCGATCACCCGCGCGTTGTCCGGCAGCAGCCAGAGGTGCGCGTCCAGCGTGCCGGGGCGATGTTCATGGTCGTGCTCGCCGTCATCGTCATGCGCCTCGCCTTCGCCGAAATGGCGCAGGTGCAGGCCGGGAAGCGTCTGCACCGTCACCGTGGGCGCGCTGCGGCCCTGCAATACGCGGGGGATGAAAGTCTCCAGATCCGGGCCGATCCAGTAGAACAGCTCGACCTCGCGCAGCTTGCGAACGTCCGACGGGCGCAGCGCATAGTGGTGCGGCGAGGCGCCGGGCGGCAGCAGCACGTCGGGCGTTCCGACGCCGTCCTGCACGGCGGCGGCGATCAGTTGCAGGGGTTTGATGCTGGTCAGCAGGCGCACGTCGGCGTGCGCGTAACCGGCCAGAAGCAGCAGCGGGAGCAGAAGAAAACGAAACACGGAAGGACACCTGAGCTTTCTAAAGTTATAGAATAACGTCTCTCCAGCCGAACGTCGCCGCCCATGAAAACGCCCCTGGCCTGCCTGCCCCACGATCACAGTCACTGCGTGCATAACGCACTGGCCGACGCCGAAGCGCTGTGCGAGCGCCAGGGTGCGCGGCTCACCGCCCTGCGCAAGCGGGTGCTGGAGCTGGTCTGGCAGAGCCACAAGCCGCTCGGCGCCTACGACATCCTCGGCGTACTGAGCGAGACCGACGGTCGCCGCGCGGCGCCGCCGACGGTCTACCGGGCGCTGGATTTCCTCCTGGAAAACGGCCTGGTGCACCGCATCGCCTCGCTCAACGCCTTCGTGGGCTGCAACCATCCCGGCGACGTGCACCAGGGCCAGTTCCTCATCTGCCGCCGTTGCCATACCGCCATCGAGCTGCAGCAACCGGCGATCGGCGCGGCGATTTCCGCCGCCGCCGAGGGCGTCGGGTTCAGCGCCGAGGGGCAGACCGTCGAGGTGGTCGGACTCTGCGCCAGCTGCCGGGAGGCGGCATGAGCAATGAACTGATCCGTCTGAGCGGCGTGGGCGTCGAGTTCAACGCCAAGGCGGTGCTGCAGGACGTGCAGCTGACCGTGAAGCCAGGCGAGATCGTCACCCTGATCGGCCCCAACGGCGCCGGCAAGACCACCCTGGTACGGATCGCCCTGGGCCTGCTCAAACCCGCGCGGGGTGAGGTCTGGCGCCTGCCGAAGCTGCGCATCGGCTACATGCCGCAGAAGCTGCAGATCGAGGCAACGCTGCCGCTCAGCGTGCTGCGCTTCCTGCGCCTGGTGCCGGGGGTGACGCGTTACTCGGCGCTGGCGGCGCTGGCCGAGGTCGGCGCCGAGCAGGTCATCGACAGCCCGCTGCGGAGCATCTCCGGCGGCGAGCTGCAACGCGTGCTGCTGGCGCGCGCGCTGCTGCGCAAGCCGCAGCTGCTGGTGCTCGACGAGCCGGTGCAGGGCGTCGACGTTGCCGGCCAGGCCGAGCTGTACCGGCTGATCACCCGCCTGCGCGACCGCTACGGCTGCGGCGTGCTGATGGTCTCTCACGACCTGCACCTGGTGATGAGCACCACCGACCAGGTGGTCTGCCTCAATCATCACGTGTGCTGCTCTGGCCATCCCGAGCAGGTCAGTGGCGACCCGGCGTTCATCGAGCTGTTCGGCCAGGACGCCAAGAGCCTGGCGATCTATCACCACCGCCACGATCACGACCACGCCCTGCATGGCGGCGTGGTCAAGGCGCACGTACACGGTCCGGACTGCAACCACGACCATGCCTGACTTCCTGCTCAACGCCCTGCTCTCCGGCCTTGCGCTGGCGCTGGTCGCCGGCCCGCTGGGCTCCTTCGTGGTCTGGCGGCGCATGGCCTATTTCGGCGACACCCTGTCCCACGCCGCGCTGCTCGGCGTCGCCCTGGGCTTTCTCCTCGACGTCAGCCCGACGCTGGCGGTGACCGTCGGCTGCGTGCTGCTCGCCGTGCTGTTGGTGACGCTGCAACAGCGCCAGCCGCTGGCTTCGGACACCCTGCTCGGCATCCTCGCCCACAGCACCCTGTCGCTCGGCCTGGTGGTGCTGAGTTTCATGCACGACGTGCGCATCGACCTGATGGGCTACCTGTTCGGCGACCTGCTGGCGGTGGGCCCGGCGGACCTGGCGTGGATTCTCGGCGGCAGTGCGCTGGTCCTGGCGGTGCTGGTGCCGCTGTGGAGGCCGCTGCTGGCGATCACCGTGCACGAGGAGCTGGCCAAGGTCGAAGGCCTGCCGGTGGCGGCGATCCGCCTGGCGCTGATGCTGCTGATCGCCATCGTCATCGCGGTGGCAATGAAGATCGTCGGCGTGCTGCTGATCACCTCGCTGCTGATCATTCCCGCTGCCGCCGCGCAACGCCACGCGCGCACCCCGGAGCAGATGGCCGGTGGCGCCAGCGCGCTGGGGCTGGTCGCGGTGTGCGCCGGGCTCGGCCTGTCCTGGTTCAAGGACACCCCGGCCGGGCCGTCCATCGTGGTCAGCGCCGCGCTGCTGTTCCTGCTCAGCTTCGCCTGGCCGAAGCGCGCCTGACGAACGCCCCGGTGCGCATGGCGCACCCTACGAAGCCGGGTTGTACCGCGGCCGTAGGGTGCGCCGCGCGCACCGTGGGGGCTCAGATCCAGCCGAGCCAGTGCCACCAGGTGGCGGCGAACAGCAGCATGCTGAGGTAGCCGAGCACCGTCACCAGCAGGCCGACCTTGGCGAACTGGCGCGCGTTGAAGGTCTCGGTGCCCAGGCAGACCATGTTCTGCGGCGCGTTGATCGGCAGGATGAAGCCGTAGCTGACGACGAAACCGAGCAGCATGCTCAGCCCTAGCCGGTTGAATTCGCCGGGCAGGTTGAGCAGCACCGCGATGAGGATCGGCAGCAGCGCCGCGGTCAGCGCGGTGGCGCTGGCGAATCCCAGGTGGACGACGATCAGGAAGGCCCCGAGCACCGCGAAGATGGCCAGCGGGCCGAGTCCGTCGAGGCCGGTGTAGGCGACCACCTGCACCGCCAGCCACTGCCCGGCCTGGGTGGTCAGCAGCACGCTACCGAGGCTGATGCCGACGCCGAAGACGATCACCGTGCCCCAGGGAATCCGTGCCTGCACATCCTTCCAGGTCATCACCCCGAAGCGCGGCAGCATAAGCAGCACCAATCCGGCGTAGGTCGTGGTGGTGGTGTCGAAGGGATGCAGCTTGCCCTCGGTGGCCCAGCACAACAGCAAAAGAACCGAGACCATCAGCAGGCGCTTCTGCGCGCCGGTCATCGGGCCCAGCTCACGCAGCTCGCGGGCGACCGCCTCCTTGCCGCCGGCCACCGAATCGGTTTCCGGCGGCATCAGCTTGATGACGATGAACAGCAGCACGACGGACATCAGCATCGCCCAGGGCGCGCCGGCGACCAGCCATTCGATCCAGCTCACCCGCGCCCCGAGCAGCTTGTCCATGAAGCCGACCAGCAGCAGGTTCTGCGCAGCGGCGGTCTGGATGCCGATGTTCCAGATGCTGGTGCCCTGGGCGACGATGATCATCATCCCGGCGGCGAAGTTGGAGCGCTTGTCGACGCCGAACGCGGCGATGATGCCCATCATGATCGGCACCACGCAGGCGCTGCGCGCCGTGGCGCTGGGCACCACCAGGCTGAGCAGGATGGTCACCAGGATGGTTCCGGCGAGGATATGCCGGGTGCTGGTGCCGACCTTCGACAGGGTGACCAGGGCGATGCGGCGGTCGAGCCCGGTGTGGGTCATCGCCGCGGCGATGAACAGCGCACCGGCGACCAGCGCCAGCGCCGGATTGGAGAAGCCGGCCAGGGCCATGCCGATCGCCGCCGTGCTGCCGTAGACCACCCCGGGGTTGGCCAGGGTCGGCGCGGTGCCGACCAGCACCGCCAGCAGCGCGGTGATCATGATCGCGCTGGCCTCGTAGGACACCGCCTCGGTGATCCACACGATCACTGCGAAGACCAGGATCGCCAGCACCCGGTGGCCCGCTACGGGCAGGTCGGCGGAGAGCGGCAGCAGGAGTACCACGACCATCGCCAGGATGCCGGCCAGCAGACCGACGGGAAGAGGAAAACGCGCGCGTGTTTCGGGTGTCGCGGCCGGGACGTTCATGGCTGTGCTCCGCCGGTGGATGTGCCACGAGTATGCGAAATTGTCGCACCCAGGTTACTGACCTGCGTCTAGCATGGGCCTTGGCGCCCGATTGCGACGATCGGGGGAATGCCTCGGCGTCCGCCGTGGTCAGATGCCCACACCCGTTGAAACGCTCCGATGGAGGACCCTACCCCGTGAGCAGCATTCCCGATATCACCCTGAACGACGGTACGCAGATTCCCCAGTTCGGCCTCGGCACCTGGCAGATCCCCGACAGCGAGGCCGCCGACGCCGTGCGCCATGCACTGGAGCTGGGCTACCGCCACATCGACACCGCGGCGATCTACAAGAACGAGCGCGGCGTCGGCGCCGGCATCGCCGCTGCCGGGCTGCCGCGCGAGCAGCTCTACGTGACCACCAAGCTGTGGAACCAGGACCAGGGCTACGACTCGGCGCTGCGCGCCTGCGAGGAGAGCCTGAAGCGCCTCGGCCTGGATCACGTCAACCTCTACCTGATCCACTGGCCGTGCCCGGACAAGGGCAAGTTCCTCGACGCCTGGAAAGCCATGATTCGCCTGCGCGAGGAAGGCCTGGTGACCTCCATCGGCGTCTCCAACTTCCGCCCGGACGACGCCGAGGTGCTGATCATGGAGACTGGCGTGGTGCCGGCGGTGAACCAGATCGAGGTGCACCCGTTCTTCCAGCAGAAGGAAATGCGCGACTTCAACCGCTACAAGGGCATCGCCACCCAGGCCTGGAGCCCGTTGGCGCGTGGCGGTGACCTGCTGCCGCACCCGACGATCCAGGCGCTGGCGCAGAAGCACGGCAAGACGCCGGCCCAGGTGGTGCTGCGCTGGCACATCGAGCTGGGCTCGATCGTGTTCCCGAAATCGGTGCACCCCGAACGCATCCGCGAGAACCTCGATGTGTTCGACTTCCGCCTCGATGCCGACGACCTGCTGCGCATCGCTGAACTGGAAGAAGGACGCCGCACCGGGCCCGACCCGTCCACCTTCAGCTGAGCCTTCGAAGCACATGAAAAAGCCCGGCATTTGCCGGGCTTCCGGTTTATATCGGCAGATCGACGGTGCGCACGGCGCACCCTACGGAGAGCCTCGCGCCCATCGCATCACCGTAGGGTGCGCCGCGCACCAGGCAGCGCGGCGTCACTCACGGATCAGGCCGGAACGCTCTTCGCCTTCGGCTCGCGCGCCCACACGCGGTGCTTGGCGATGGCGGCGATGAAGTCCTTCTGCACCGCGCCCGCATCGGCACCGGTGAGCAGGCCTTCGTCCTCCTCGAGGTTGACCACCTTGAGCAGGTCCTTCGCTTCGCCGGCCAGGGCGATCGCCTTGAGGTGCTTGTAGGCCTCCATCAGGTAGTGCTTGGCGACGCCATCGGCCGACAACGCCTCGACGCTCTTCGCGCCGCCCGGTACGAATACCGCATCCAGCGCCACCGACGGCATGCCTTCGGCGGAACCGTCCACCGGCAGCACGGAGCCGTCCGCCGCAGTGACCGGCGCCGCGTTCGGTCCGAGCACTTTGACGTGCGCGCCCTCGGCCAGCAAGGCGCTCTTGATCGCCTTGACGTCGTCGCCATTCACGCCATCGGCCACAAGCACGGCGATCTTGGTGCCCTTGATGTTGCCGGACAGCAGGTTGAGCTGGCTGAGCGCCGGGGATTTCTCCAGCGACAGCTTCTTCGGCTTCACCGTGGGCGCGCTGGGCGGCTCGACGCCGATGTTCTTCGCCACCTTCTGCGCCAGGCCCAGGTCGATGTTGGCGAGGATCTCGTTGACCTGGCGTTCGCGGATCCATTGCCGCTCGACCTTGCCCAGCTCGAAGCTGTACGCCGCGATGACGTGCTCCTGCTCGGGTGCCGAGAGGCTGTTGAAGAACAGCGTGGCCTGGGAGAAGTGGTCGCCGAACGACTCGCTGCGCTCGCGCACCTTGTGTGCGTCGACGCGCTCGTAGTAGCTCTCGAAGCCACCGTCCACCGGGCCGGCAGGGGTTTCCTTCGGCCAGCCGCCGTCGATGGAATTCGGCTCGTAGGACGCGCGGCCCTTGTCGATGGTGGTGCGGTGCTGGGCATCGCGCTGACCGTTGTGATTCGGCGCCAGCGGACGGTTGATCGGGATTTCATGGAAGTTCGGCCCGCCGAGGCGGCTGATCTGCGTGTCGGTGTAGGAGAACAGCCGGCCCTGCAGCAGCGGGTCGTTGGAGAAATCGATGCCCGGCACGACGTGGGAAGGGCAGAAGGCAACCTGCTCGGTCTCGGCGAAGAAATTGTCCGGGTTGCGGTTGAGCACCATCTTGCCCAGCGGCGTCACCGGCACCAGTTCCTCGGGGATGATCTTGGTCGGGTCCAGCAGGTCGAAGTCGAACTTGTGCTCGTCCTCTTCCTCGACGATCTGAACGCCCAGCTCCCACTCCGGGTAGTCACCCGACTCGATGGCTTCCCAGAGGTCGCGGCGATGCGCGTCGGTGTCCTTGCCCGCCAGCTTTTGCGCCTCGTCCCAGAGCAGCGAACGCACACCCTGGGCCGGCTTCCAGTGGAACTTGACGAAGCGCGACTTGCCGGCAACGTCGATCATCCGGAACGTGTGGATACCGAAGCCCTGCATGCTGCGCAGGTTCACCGGAATGGCGCGGTCGGTCATGGTCCAGAGCACCATGTGCGCGGACTCGGGCACCAGCGAGACGAAGTCCCAGAAGGTGTCATGGGCGCTGCCGCCGGTGGGAATCTCGTTGTGCGGCTCGGGCTTCACCGCGTGGACGAAGTCGGGAAACTTGATCGCGTCCTGGATGAAGAACACCGGCATGTTGTTGCCGACCAGGTCGAAGTTGCCCTCGTCGGTGTAGAACTTCACGGCGAAACCGCGCACGTCGCGCACCGTGTCGCCGGAGCCACGCGGGCCCTGCACGGTGGAAAATCGCACGAACACCGGGGTTTTCTTCGCCGGGTCCTGCAGGAAGCCGGCCTTCGACAGCTTCTTGCCCTGGGCTTCGTACACCTGGAAATAGCCGTGGGCGGCGGTGCCGCGGGCGTGCACGATGCGCTCTGGGATGCGCTCGTGGTCGAAGTGCGTGATCTTCTCACGCATGATGAAGTCTTCCAGCAGCGACGGCCCGCGCGCGCCGGCCTTCAGGGTGTTCTGGTTGTCCGCGATCTTCACGCCCTGATTGGTGCGCAGGGCGGCACCGGTAGCGTCGGAGCGGAAGTCTTCCAGCTGCTCCAGCTTGGCGTTGCTGTTGGCGCGGTCGAGGGTATCGGTGCCGGCGACTTCGCTGGCATTCGCGGCAGGCTTTTTGGTGGCCATCGGCGGTTTATCTCCTTATCGGGTCGGTTCGGGTTGCCGCCGGTCTGCAAGTGCCGGCTCAAGGGCTTCCCGTTAGTGACCGGAACCGTGGCGCGCCCGTTCCCTCCAACCGACCAGCAGCCACTGCGGCTCCCACAGCCCGCCGGCTTATGCCTTTGCATGCGCTACGCTCGACAAGAAATGCTAAGCGGGCCTAAGCAAACCCGCTAAAATGCGCGCCCCCTGGCCACCCCAGGCCGATCAGGCCCACGCCCAAAAGGTTCGTTTCCCGTGATCGAGTTTCACCAGGTCCACAAGACATACCGCGTCGCCGGCAAGCGCGCAGGCCGTGAAATCCCGGCCCTGCAGCCCACCGACCTGCGCATCGAGAGCGGCCAGATCTTCGGTCTGATCGGGCACTCCGGCGCCGGCAAGAGCACCCTGCTGCGCCTGATCAACCGCCTCGAAGAGCCCAGCGGCGGACGCATCCAGGTCGACGGCGAAGACGTCACCGCGCTGGACGCCGACGGCCTGCGGCAATTCCGCCAGCGCGTCGGGATGATCTTCCAGCACTTCAACCTGCTCGCCTCGAAAACCGTCGCCGACAATGTCGCGCTGCCGCTGAAACTGGCCGGCGTGCGTTCGCGTGCAGAGATCGATGCCCGCGTCGCCGAACTGCTGGCCCGCGTCGGCCTCGGCGATCACGCGAAGAAATACCCGGCGCAGCTTTCCGGCGGGCAGAAACAGCGCGTCGGCATCGCCCGCGCGCTGGCCACCGGGCCGACCATCCTGCTCTGCGACGAGGCCACCAGCGCACTCGACCCGCAGACCACCGCCTCGGTGCTGCAACTGCTGGCCCAGATCAACCGCGAGTTGCGCCTGACCATCGTCCTGATCACCCACGAAATGGACGTCATCCGTCGCGTCTGCGACCGCGTCGCGGTGATGGACGCCGGCGCGATCGTCGAACAGGGCGCGGTGGCGGACGTCTTCCTCCACCCGCAGCACCCGACCACCCGGCGTTTCGTGCTGGAGGCCGAGCAGGTCGACGAGGACGAACGCCGCGACGATTTCGCCCAGGTGCCGGGACGCATCCTGCGCCTGACCTTCCACGGCGAGTCGACCTACGCGCCGCTGCTGGGCAAGGTCGCGCGCGAGACCGGCGTGGACTACAGCATCCTCGCCGGCCGCATCGACCGCATTCGCGAGACACCCTACGGCCAGCTCACCCTGTCGCTGGTCGGCGGCGACATCGACGCCGCGCTGGCGCGGTTCCGCGCCGCCGATGTGCACCTGGAGGTATTGCGCTGATGGAGACTCTCGCCGCGCTGTTCGTCAACGTGGATTGGTACGAGATCTGGCAGGCGACCCTCGACACCCTGCTGATGCTCGGCGGTTCGCTGCTGTTCACCGTGCTGCTGGGCCTGCCGCTGGGCGTGCTGCTGTTCCTCAGCGGCCCGCGCCAGCTGTTCGACAACCGCCCGCTCTACGCGCTGCTGTCGCTGGTGGTCAACGTGCTGCGCTCGCTGCCGTTCATCATCCTGCTGATCGTGATGATTCCCTTCACCGTGCTGCTCACCGGCACCTCGCTGGGCGTCGCCGGGGCGATTCCGCCGCTGGTGGTGGGCGCCACGCCGTTCTTCGCGCGCCTGGTGGAAACCGCGCTGCGCGAGGTGGACCGCGGAATCATCGAGGCGACCCAGGCGATGGGCGCGACGACCCGCCAGATCATCCTCGACGCGCTGCTGCCGGAGGCGCGGCCGGGCATCTTCGCGGCGATCACCGTCACCGCGATCACCCTGGTGTCCTACACCGCGATGGCCGGCGTGGTCGGCGCCGGTGGCCTCGGCGACCTGGCGATCCGCTTCGGCTACCAGCGCTTCCAGACCGACGTGATGGTGGTCACCGTGATTCTCCTGCTGGTGCTGGTGCAGGTGCTGCAAAGCATCGGCGACCGCCTGGTGGTGCATTTCTCGCGCAAGTGACGCAACGCCCCGAATAACCGAAAAGCGGCAACCCGCCTGATGCGGGACCCGCAGAACTCTCCCACAAGGAACCTTACGATGAAAAAACTGCTCACTGCCCTCGCCGTCTTCGCGGCCTTCTCCGCCCAGGCCGCGGACAAGATCACCGTCGCGGCGACCGCCGTACCGCACGCGGAAATCCTCGAATTCGTCAAACCGGCGCTGGCCAAGGAAGGCGTCGAGCTGAACGTCAAGGTCTTCACCGACTACGTGCAGCCGAACGTGCAGGTCGCCGAGAAGCGCCTGGACGCCAACTTCTTCCAGCACCAGCCGTACCTGGATGAGTTCAACAAGGGCAAGGGCACCGACCTGGTCAGCGTCGCCGGCGTGCACGTCGAACCCTTCGGCGCCTACTCCAGTAAGATCAAGAACATCGACGCGCTGCCCGAAGGCGCCAACGTGGTCATTCCCAACGATGCCACCAACGGCGGCCGCGCGCTCCTGCTGCTGGCCAAGGCCGGCGTGATCACCCTGAAAGACGGCAGCGGCATCCTCGCCACGCCGAAGGACATCGCCAGCAACCCCAAGCACATCAAGGTGCGCGAGCTGGAAGCCGCGACCCTGCCGCGCGTGCTCAACCAGGTCGACCTCGCACTGATCAACACCAACTACGCGCTGGAAGCCGGCCTCAACCCGACCAAGGACGCGCTGATCATCGAAGGCAGCGACTCGCCCTACGTGAACATCCTCGTCGCCCGCCAGGACAACAAGGACAGCCCGGCCATCCAGAAACTGGCCAAGGCGCTGAACAGCCCCGAGGTGAAGCAGTTCATCAAGAACAAGTACAACGGCGCCGTGGTGCCGGCGTTCTGATTGCGCGCTCCGTCCCCTCCCATCATGGGAGGAGAGTCGGAAAAGGGAGCGCAACGCCGCGGCCCCTGGTAAACGACAAAGCCCGCTCGAAGCGGGCTTTTTCATGAGCGGCGTTCCGGCTGCGAGCAGATTCAGATATCGCCTCTGAGCTTGCCCAGGCCGAGGGAGAGGTGCGTCAGCGCCAGCCAGAGCAACGCAGGCGACCGGGCGACCGCAGCGCCCTTTCAGGCAAAGTAGCGCTCCAGATGCCCGGCGAAACGCTCGAAAGCCTCGATCACTGCGGCTTCCACCTCGCGTTCCTGCCGGCACCCAGCGCGCCGGACTCACCCCTCGCTGTTGAGCAGCGCCGGCAGCTGTGCGGCGAGCTTCTGGCTGTTCAAGGGCGCGCGGATGAAACCGCGCTGGCGACCGTCGGGCCCGATGATGACCAGATTGCCGCTATGGTCGACGGTGTAGCCGGGCTTGCTGGTGTCCGCCGGGATGAACGGGATGCTCACGCCGTTGGCGAGGGTCTGGATGCGCTCCAGGTCCCCGGTCAGGCCGATGAAGCTGGGGTCGAAATAGCCCAGGTACTGCTTGAGCTGCTGCGGGGTATCGCGGTTCGGGTCGACGCTGACCAGCACCACGCGCAGCCGCTCGCGCGCCTCGGCCGGCAGCAGGCCCTTGACCTCGCGCATCTGCGCCAGGGTGGTCGGGCAGATGTCCGGGCAGAAGGTGTAGCCGAAGAACAGCAGGCTCCAGCGGCCCTTCAGCTCGTCCACCGCGAGCGCCTTGCCGTCCTGGTCGGTCAGGCTCAACGATGGCACCTGGCGCGACTGCGGCAGCAGGATGATGCCGGCATCCAGCAGTTGCGCCGGGTCGGCGCCCCCACGACGGTCGAGCACCTTGTGCACGGTGAGGCCGATCACCAGGGCGATCAGCGCGACGAGAACGAAAACGGTCTTGTGGATGCGGGTCATAGGCTCACGAACAGGTAATGGTCGATCAGCAGCGCGATGAACAGCCCGAACAGATACAGGATGCTGTACTTGAAGGTCGCCATCGCGGCGTGTGGCCGGCTGTCCCGGTAGAGCATCCAGGCCCAGTACAGGAAGCGCCCGCCAAGGGCGACCGCGCAGGCCAGGTAGAGCATTCCGCTCATGCGGATGACGAAGGGCAACAGGCTGACGGCGAACAATACCAGCGTGTAGAAGAGAATGTGCAGCTTGGTGTAGTGCACACCGTGGGTCACCGGCAGCATCGGAATATCGGCCTTGGCGTACTCGGCGCGCCGGTGGATCGCCAGCGCCCAGAAGTGCGGGGGCGTCCAGGCGAAGATGATCAGCACCAGCAGCAGCGGTTCGGCGGACAGCTGCCCCGTCACCGCAACCCAGCCGAGCAACGGCGGCGCCGCCCCGGCCAGCCCGCCGATGACGATGTTCTGCGGCGTCGCGCGCTTGAGAAAACCGGTGTAGATCACCGCGTAACCGAGCAGCGAGGCCAGCGTCAGCCAGGCGGTCAGCGGGTTGGTGAAGGCCAGCAGCAACGCCTGCCCGGCCACCGCCAGCGTCAGAGCGAAGGTCAGCGCCGCGGCGGGCGACACTCGTCCCTCGGCCAGCGGCCGCTTGTGGGTACGCGCCATCAGCGAATCGATGCGCCGATCGACCACATGGTTCACCGCCGCCGCGCCGCCCGCGCACAGCGCGATGCCCAGGTTGCCGAACAGCAGCACGCTCCAGGCCACTCCGGCACGGCTCGCGAGGAACATGCCGACCAGCGAGGTGATCAGCATCAGCAGAACCACCTTGGGTTTGGTCAGCTCCAGATAGTCGCGCCAGGTGGCGGAGCGGGTGTTGGCTGTGGTGTTCATGGGGAACTCCTCTGTGGTCGAGGGACGTTTCCCTCACCCCGTCCCTTTCCCGCTGGAAAGGGGGTTGATCGTGCAATGCCTCGTTTGCTTCACGGCGTGGCCGGGACGCGCTAGATCCGCATCCCCTGCGCCGCCGGCCGGGACGCCAGCGGCACCCGCGCGCCGAGCGATACGCGATGCCGAACCCGGCCAACCCGCAGCCGATGGTTCACCAGCAGCAGCACCAGCAGCAGGCAGGCACCGCCGCCGTTGTGCGCGACCGCCACGGCCAGTGGCAGGTGCAGCAGGACGTTGCTCAGGCCGAGCCCGATCTGCATCGCCAGCGCGGCCAGCAGCACGCCGGCGTAGCGTGCCAGGCCATGGCGGAACAGCTGCGCGGCGAGTACCAGCAGCGCCACGCTGACCGCCAGCGCGCCGGCACGGTGGGCGAGATGGATCGCCGTGCGCGCCTCGCTGTCGAGCTGGCCGCCCAGGTAGTTCGGACCGATCTGCTGGCTGAGGTGGAAGCCGTTGGCGAAGTCCGCCTGCGGCCACCATTCGCCGTGGCAGGTCGGCAGGTCGACGCAGGCCACCGCGGCGTAGTTGGAACTGACCCAGCCGCCCAGCGCGATTTGCCCGATCACCAGCGCCAGCCCGGTCGCGGCCAGCCGGCGCAGATGGACGGGCAGTTCGGGACGCGGGGCGAAGGCGCCGGACAGGCGCAACGTCAGCAGGAACAACAGCCCCAGCGTGGCGAAACCACCGAGCAGGTGCGCCGTCACCACCTGCGGCCAGAGCTTGAGCGTCACCGTCCACATGCCGAACGTCGCCTGCGCCAGCACCACGCCGAGCAACAGCAACGGCAGACCCAGCGGCCGCTCGCTGTTGTCGCGGTGACGCAGCGCCTGCAGCGCCAGGGCGAACACCAGCAGCGCCAGCATCCCGGCGAAATAGCGGTGGATCATCTCGCTCCAGCCCTTGCGCGCCTCCACCGGCGCCTCCGGGAAACGCAGCTCGGCATGCGCCAGCTGCGCCTCGGTTTGCGGCACGTGGATGAAGCCGTAGCAGCCCGGCCAGTCGGGGCAGCCGAGGCCGGCGTGGGTCAGGCGCGTGTAGGCGCCGAGCAGAATCACCAGCAGGGCGAGCAGCGTGGCGAACAGGGCGAGGCGAAATCCGGGACGAGCCATGGGGGCGACTCCTGTTGTTGTTCTTATGGTCAGCGGTGCTTCGTTGTGCAGCGACTCCAGACGTCCAGAGCCTCGGGAGCTAGAGCCAGCCAAGGCATTTCCAACGCGGTCCGGCCGACGCGCAGCGGGCCGCGATCCGGCTCAGCCGATGCGCGAGATCTTCAGCAACAGCCGCAAGTCGTTGAGGATCGACTTGCCGTTGGCCCCGGCGCCGTAGCGCAGCACCAGGTTGCCGTGCGGGTCGACGATCCACAGCTGCGCGGCGCCGTCGGGCTGGGCCTGTCGATAGCGCTGCGGGTCCAGCGGGTAGCGCTGCAATTGCGGGTACTCGCGGCGCAGGCGGCTGGCGTATGCCTCGTCCAGCGGCTGCGCGCTGGCCAGCGCATGGCTGCCGCGGTCGGCATCGCGCCCCAGGCCGATGTTGATCTGCCGGGCCAGGTAGACCAGTTGCCGGCAATCCTCGGCGCAGCCTTGCGGCGCAGTGACCAGCAGTTGCCAGTGGCGGTCATCGCCCTGCACGCCGAGGCTGGCGCGGCTCTGGCCGTCACCCAGCAGCTCGCCATGGTAGTTGCGCCCGTCGGGCACCCAGAAGCGCCACTGGTACATCGCGGTGGCGAGCACCATCGGCCCGATCACCACGAAGAGGATCAGCAGCAGTTGCAGACGGCCGCGCCGCGGCGGTGCCTCATTCAGGGCGTAGGCTGAGTGCATGGCGAGTCTCCCGCGCGTTGTGGATTCCGAGGTAGACGAACAGGGCGACGAGCGCCGCGGCCAGGGCGAACCACTGCACGGCGTAGCCGAGGTGACGCTCCGGGCCCATGGCGACGATCGGCCAGTCGACCGCGTAGCTGGCCGGTCCGGGTTCCAGGCGCAGCTCGTCGGCCAGCCCGTCGATACCCAGCTCGCGCCAGAGGCCGGCGGTGTCGACGTGGTTGACCAGCCGCGGCCAGTCGTGGCCCTGGATGTCCTTCAGTTCGAAGCTCGCGCCCGGCGGCTGGTAGAGCCAGGCGACCAGCGTCTGCGCGCCGTCCGGCGTACTGAAGCGCACCCGGTCGCGGCGGTCCGGCCAGGCCAGCCAGCCGCGGTTGACGAGGACCCAGCGGCCGCTGTCGGTGTCGCGGAACGGCTGCAGCAGTTCGACGCCGGCCTGCCCGGCCTGGATGCGGTTATCCAGCAGCACGCTGTGGCGTTCGTCGAAATGACCGTGCAGGCGCACGCGGCGGAAGGCCCTGTCCGGCATCGCCTGCAAACGCGCCAGCTCGAGCGGCGCGGCGTTGCGCCGGGCCTCGTAGTCGCCCAGCAGTTCGCGCTTCTGCTCGGCGCGCGACAGTTGCCAGCAGCCCAGGCCGAGCAGCACCGGCAGCAGCGCCAGCACCACCAGGCTGGGCAGCCAGCCGGGCTGGAAGCGCCGCCGGGCGCCGGCCCGGAGGCCGGAGAGCGAGTGACTATACTGCACCGCGTTGCCCCTCCTCGGAGTCCGCCATGCTCAAGGCCGCGATCCTCCTGTTGCTGCTCGCCACACTGGTCAGCCTGTTCAGCGGGCTGTTCTTCCTGGTCAAGGACCAGGGCCGGGGCCAGCGCCTGCTCGGCTCCCTCTACCTCCGCGCCACCTGCGCCGCACTGACCCTGGCGCTGGTCGCCTGGGGTTTCTACAGCGGCCAGCTGACTTCGCAGGTGGCCTGGTAGCGCCCTCCGGCCTGAAGCTCACCCTACAACCTGCGCCCTGCGTTGCCCTCAGAGCACGTAGACGAAGACGAAAAGCCCGATCCACACCACGTCGACGAAGTGCCAGTACCAGCTCGCCGCCTCGAAACCAAAATGCTGATCGGCGCTGAAATGCCCGCGCAGGATGCGCACCAGCATCACCGTGAGGATCAGCGCGCCCATGGTCACGTGGGCGCCGTGGAAGCCGGTGAGCATGAAGAAGGTGGCGCCGTAGATCCCCGAACCGAGGGTCAGGCCCAGCTCGTGATACGCCTCGATGTACTCGGTGACCTGCAGGGCGATGAAGCTCGCGCCGAGCAGGATGGTCGCCGCCAGCCAGAGCTTGAGTGGCTTGCGCTGCCCCTTCTTCAGCGCGTGGTGGGCGAAGGTCACGGTGAAGCTGGAGCTGACCAGCAGCAGCGTGTTGATCAGCGGCAGCTTCCAGGGGTCAATCACGCCCTTGGGCGCCGGGAAGAGTTTCGGGTCGGGGTTGTTCAACAGT
This sequence comes from Pseudomonas sp. PS02288, assembly GCF_029959715.1. Classification (NCBI taxonomy): domain Bacteria; kingdom Pseudomonadati; phylum Pseudomonadota; class Gammaproteobacteria; order Pseudomonadales; family Pseudomonadaceae; genus Pseudomonas; species Pseudomonas sp. PS02288. The sequence goes on from NZ_JASCPA010000028.1 coordinate 26,658, forward strand.
GGCCAGCTGTACTCGAAGTTAGGCCAGAGCATGTGCGCCACGCCCTTGGCGCCGTCGCCGGCCAGCCAGGGACCGGCCCAGTAGCGCACGTAGAACAGCACGCCGAAGAACGCGGCGAAGAACATCACCTCGGAAAAGATGAACCAGCCCATGCCCCAGCGGAACGAGCGGTCCATCTGCGCGCTGTAGAGCCCGGCACGGCTCTCGCGCACGACGTTGCCGAACCAGCCGAACAGCATGTAGGCGATGAACAGCGCGCCGACGAAGAAGATCAGCGGGCCGTGGGATTTCTCCCGCGCCGCCGACAGGTCGTTGAACCAGGTGCCCAGGCCGAACACCGTGATCAGCAGGCCGAGGGTGGCGATGATCGGCCATTTGCTCTGCGCCGGGACGTAATACTCTTCATGGGGTGGCGTCATTTTTCTTCTCCTTGGCCCCTGCTCAACCGCCGTTGAGGGCGACGGGCGGCTTGCGCGCGGTGATGTCGAACAGGGTGTAGGCCAGCGTCAGGTGATGCACGTCGCGCGGCAGGTCGCGGTCGACGATGAAGCGCACCGGCATCTCGATGCGCTCGCCCGGCTGCAGCATCTGCTGGGTGAAGCAGAAGCACTCGGTCTTGTGGAAGTACGCCGCCGCTTCCGAAGGCGCGATGCTGGGTATCGCCTGCGCGGTCATCGGCCGGTCGCTCGGGTTGCGCGCGACGAAGAGCATCTCACCCACCGCGCCGGGGCTGAGCACCAGCTCGTCGGCCTTGGGATGGAACTCCCAGCCCATGTCGGCTGAATTGGTGGCGAGGAACTGCACGCGCACCTGGCGCGCCTCGTCCACCACCTGGCTGCCCTGATAGGCATTGCCGGACGGCTTGCCGTTGATGCCGAAGGCGTCGCACATCACGTCGTAGAGCGGCACCAGGGCGAAGCCGAAGGCGAACATCGCCACCACCAGGACCAGCAGCCGACCGATCAGGCGACGGGTGGGAAGGGTCTCGCTCATGGCAACACCTCGTCGCCCGGCCCCTTGCGGTGTTCGTGCACCGGGTTCATGTCCGGCGGCACCTGGAAGGTGTGGTAGGGCGCCGGCGAGGGGATCGTCCATTCCAGGCCTTCGGCGCCGTCCCAGGGTTTGGCCGGCGCCGGCTTGCCGCCGCGGATGCACTTGATGACGATGAACAGGAAGAAGATCTGCGTGGCGCCGAAGGTGAAGGCGCCGATCGAGGAGATCATGTTGAAGTCGGCGAACTGCAGGTTGTAGTCCGGAATCCGCCGCGGCATGCCGGCGAGGCCAACGAAGTGCATCGGGAAGAACGCCACGTTCATGCCGACGAAGCTCAGCCAGAAATGCAGCTTGCCAAGGGTTTCGTCGTACATGTGCCCGGTCCACTTCGGCAGCCAGTAGTAGGCCGAGGCGAAGATGCCGAAGATCGCGCCGGGCACCAGCACGTAGTGGAAGTGCGCCACCACGAAATAGGTGTCGTGGTACTGGAAATCCGCCGGGGCGATGGCCAGCATCAGCCCGGAGAAGCCGCCGATGGTGAACAGGATGACGAAGGCCACGGCGAACAGCATCGGCGTCTCGAAGCTCAGCGAGCCCTGCCACATGGTGCTCACCCAGTTGAACACCTTCACCCCGGTCGGCACGGCGATCAGCATGGTCGCGTACATGAAGAACAGCTCGCCCACCAACGGAATGCCGACCACGAACATGTGGTGCGCCCAGACGATGAACGAGAGGAAGGCGATGGCCGCGGTGGCGTAGACCATCGAGGTGTAGCCGAACAGCGGCTTGCGCGAGAACGCCGGGATGATCGAGCTGACCGCGCCGAACGCGGGCAGGATCATGATGTACACCTCGGGGTGGCCGAAGAACCAGAACACGTGCTGGAACAGCACCGGGTCGCCGCCGCCGGCCGCGCTGAAGAAGCTGGTGCCGAAGTGGATGTCCATCAGCATCATGGTCACCACGCCGGCCAGCACCGGCATCACCGCGATCAGCAGAAAGGCGGTGATCAGCCAGGTCCAGACGAACAGCGGCATCTTCATCAGCGTCATGCCGGGCGCGCGCAGGTTGAGGATGGTGGCGATCACGTTGATCGCACCCATGATCGAGCTGATGCCCATCAGGTGGATGGCGAAGATGAAGAAGGTGACGCTCTCCGGCGCGTAGGTGGTGGACAGCGGCGCATAGAAGGTCCAGCCGAAGTTCGGCCCGCCGCCCTCCATGAACAGCGTGCTCACCAGCAGACCGAAGGCCGCCGGCAGCAGCCAGAAGCTGAAGTTGTTCATCCGCGGCAGCGCCATGTCCGGCGCGCCGATCATCAGCGGGATCATCCAGTTGGCCAGGCCGACGAAGGCCGGCATCACCGCGCCGAAGACCATGATCAGGCCATGCATGGTGGTCATCTGGTTGAAGAATTCCGGCTGCACGATCTGCAGCCCCGGCTGGAACAGCTCGGCGCGGATCACCATCGCCATCGAGCCGCCGAGCAGGAACGCGCAGAAGCTGAACCACAGGTACATCGAGCCGATGTCCTTGTGGTTGGTGGTCAGCACCCAGCGCATCAGCCCCTTAGCCGGGCCGTGGTGGTGGTCGCCGTGGGCCTGTTCGACATGGCCCGGTTCTACGCGACCCGGTTCGATGACTGCGCTCATGTCGTCACTCCTCGGATTGTTTCAGGGCCAGCACGTCTTTGGGCGTGACCATGTCGCCCTTGGCGTTGCCCCAGGCGTTGCGTTCGTAGGTGACCACGGCGGCGATGTCGACTTCCGAAAGCTGCTTGCCGAACGCCGCCATCGCGGTGCCGGGCTTGCCGTGGAAGACGATGCTCAGGTGCGCCTCGATCGGGCCGGTGGCGATCTTCGAGCCCTTCAGCGCCGGGAACATCGGCGGCAGGCCCTGGCCCTCGGGCTGGTGACAGGCGGCGCAGGTGGTGTGGTAGACCTTGTCGCCACGCGCCACCAGCTCTTCCAGCGTCCAGTCCTTGGCGGTGAGTTCCTTGACCTTGGCCGCCTCGGCCTTCTTGGTGCCGAGCCAGGCGTCGAAGTCCTCCTTGCTCTTCGCCTCCACCACCACCGGCATGAAGCCATGGTCCTTGCCGCACAGCTCGGTGCACTGGCCGCGGTAGATGCCGGGCGCATCGATGCGCGTCCAGGATTCGTTGATGAAGCCGGGAATGGCGTCCTTCTTCACCGCCAGCGCCGGCACCCACCAGGAATGGATGACGTCGGCGCCGGTGATCAGGAAGCGCACCTTGGTGCCGACCGGCAGCACCAGCGGCTCGTCCACCTCCAGCAGGTAGTGCTCGTCCTTGGCCTGCTGGTTGTTGATCTGCTCGCGCGGCGTGGCCAGGTTGCTGAAGAACTCGACGTCCTGGCCCAGGTACTTGTAGTGCCACTTCCACTGGTAGCCGGTGATCTGCACGTCCAGCTCGGATTCGGTGGGGTCGTAAATGTGGATCAGCGTGCGCGTGGCCGGCACGGCCATGACGATCAGGATCAGCAGCGGCACCACCGTCCAGAGGATTTCGACGCGGGTGTTCTCGTGGAAGTGCGCGGGCTGCTGCCCGCTGGAGCGGCGGTGGATGAGCATCGACCAGAACATCGCGCCGAAGACCAGCACGCCGATGACGACGCAGATCCAGAAGATGGTCATGTGCAGATCGAAGACCGAGCGGCTGACCTCGGTCGCACCGGGCTGCATGTTCACCGTCCAGGCCGCCTGGGCCTGGCCGATCAGCAACCACAGCGACGTGCACATCCAGACACGTGGATGTCGCATCATTGCGGGTTCCCCTTCTTGTTCTTGTTATTTCCGCCAGCACGGCTGGTGGCCAAGGGAACGGCTGCGAGACTACGAACTTCGACGGCCGATAAACCTCGGCAGGTGCACGCCGGGCTTCTCAGGTAACGCCTTTCGAATCCGAGTATAGACACCGACTCGCAGGCTGCAACGCAGGCGTTGCAGGCACTTTGGCGTTATATCCGCGTCGCATAACCGTGTTGTAATTATGACGATCCGGTCTGATGTACCTGATCGGAACGGCTATGTTGTCTGCTTCATTCGCCATCCCGGAGCCTTCATGAACACCCTCGCCTTGCGCGATCTGATCCAGCGTGCCCAGCGCCAGGAAACCACCACCGGCGACCTCGCCCGGCAGATCGAGGCGCGGCTGTTGCGCCTGCACCCGTCGATCCAGCTGGGCGTGCACGATCATCGCGGGGTGCTCACGCGCTTCGTCGAGCGCTATGTCGAACAGGTTCCGGCGATGCTGGAGGCGGCCGCTCGGGTAGCGGAGGACGCCGGCCTCGAGGCGCAAGTGAAGCCGCTGCTGGCAACCGCCAACACCTTCTTCGTCGGGCCCGGCGCACCAGTGGAGCGCAAGGACCTCGGCGCGCTGCTCGACGCCGCCTACCTCGCCCATCGCCTGGTAGAGGAGATCAACGACCGCTACATCACCCACCTCGGCCGGCCGCTGACGCCGCTGGATACCACGGTGGCCAATCTGATCGCCCACCAGCTGATCGGCGAGCGCTATGCCAACGATCTGGACCGGGCGGTCGCCGGCGCGGTGGCCGGGCAACTCGGTGCCGAGGTGTTCGAGCGCAGCTCGGTGCGGGCGTACCGGTTGCAGGTGGAGCTGCAGGAAGACGGCGCCGACTGGCCCGAGCTGGCGCGGCAACTCGGCGTCACCCTGGCGCTCGACCTGGCGGAAAGCGCCGAAAGCCTGCCGCGCCCGGACGACGCCGCGCCGGCTACAGCAGGCTCATCTGCCTACCGGGCACACTGAACAGGCTGCAATCCAGTCCCTCGTCGCCGCTGCGCTTATCCAGGCCCAGGCGCCGGCTGGCGAGCTTGAAACGCTGCGCCAGCAGGTCGGCGAAATGCCCCTCGCCACGCATCCGCGTACCGAAGCGGCTGTCGTAGTCCTTCCCACCGCGGGACTGGCGGATCAGGCTCATCACATGCTCGGCGCGCTCGGGAAAGTGCGCCGCCAGCCACTCCTCGAACAGCCCGGCGATCTCCAGCGGCAGACGCAGCAAGACGTAGCCGGCCGAGCGCGCGCCCGCATCGCGCGCGGCTTCCAGCATCGCCTCCAGCTCGCGGTCGTTGATCATCGGGATGATCGGCGCGGTCATCACGCTCACCGGTATGCCGTGCTCGTGCAGCGTGCGCATCGCCCGCAGGCGCGCGCCGGGCGAGGCGGCACGCGGCTCCATGATGCGTTTCAGCTCGTCGTCCAGGGTGGTCAGGCTGAACGCCACGCTGACCAGGCGCTGGCTGGCCAGCTCCTGCAGCAGGTCGAGGTCGCGCAGGATCAGCGAGCCCTTGGTGATGATGTGCAGCGGGTGTTTGTGGCGCAGGAGGATTTCCAGCGCGCGGCGGGTCAGGCGCTGCTCGCGCTCGATCGGCTGGTAGGCGTCGGTGTTGATGCCCAGGGCGATCGGCTGCGGCACGTAGCCGGGCTTGGCCAACTGCTCCTCGAGCACCTCGGCGAGGTTGGTCTTGGCGATCAGCCGGGTCTCGAAATCGATCCCCGGCGAAAGGTCCCAGTAGGCGTGGCTGGGCCGGGCGAAACAATAGATGCAGCCGTGCTATGTTATTGGTTCCATCCTTCAAGATTGGTTAAAAAATGACCAAAAAGTGCTTTCCCTATGTTCGTTTCTCATCTACTCGTCAGGAAGATGGAAGCACCAGAACACGCCAAAACGAGCTTATAGAGGCGTTTGTGGCTAAGCACGGCTTGGAGGTAGATCGACACCTTGAAGACGCAGGAACGTCTGCTTTTCACAGTAAACACGCAGGATCAGAAGGTGTTCTAGGTCAGTTTCTCAAAGAGGTAAGGAAAGGAGAAATTGAGAAAGGTTCTTATTTATTGATCGAAAACTTTGATCGCCTTTCAAGAGACAAAATCGTTCGCAGTAATAAGATTTTCACGGATCTTCTATTTTCAGGCATCAAAATAGTCATTCTTGATAAAAACAAGATTTATGACGCAGATAATCTTGATTTTGGTGATTGGATTACTGCTCTTGTGGAATTTGAAAGGGCAAACGCAGAAAGTCAGCGTAAAAGTGATTTTTCAAGCAAGGCTTGGAAACTCAATAGAGATAAGATGCACAATGGTGAAATAGTCACTAAAAAAGTGCCCAATTGGTTAAAAGTAGAAAATAATACATTCATCATTGATGAAGTGAAAATCGACAGAATAAGAACACTTTTTAGACTTTCACTTTCCAAAGGCCTACAAGAAGCAACCAAAGAATACAACACCTTATACGGTGAAAAATTGGCTATTCATCAAGCCCAATACCTATTAGGTAATAGAAAGTTAATCGGTGAGCATCAGCCCCAAAAAATTCATCACAACGAAAATGGCCGGCTCATTAGAAAAGATGAAGGAAATCCCATTCCAGATTATTACCCGCAGGTAATAGATGAAGATTTATTTTTAAAGGTTCAATCAGTCATTACCTCCCGAAAACCTTTTTCGGGAAGATATTCAGCACAGCGATATAATGTTTTTCGTGATTTGATTTTTTGCCGCTTTTGTGGCGGAACTATTCGCTACATGAACAAAGGTGAAAGAGATTATTTCATTTGCACAAACTCGATGACAGGCAAATGTGGTTTAAAAGGCCAGCAGTCAATTAGAGGTAAAAAAGTATTCAGCCGCTTTTTTAAATTCACTAATGGCATCAATATCGGAACACTATTAGAAGAAAATACAAACGCCGATGAAATAAAAAATGAATTGATGAAATTAGAGAACCAAAAAACCAAAATCTCTAATCGTCTTGATGGTTTTAAATCTCAAATCAAAAAGATGATTTTGGAAGGTGAAACCATTCCAGAAACCTATAATGAAATTATTGTTGATTTAGAAAACAGCATCATTAAACTTGATGATGAAATTGAAATCAAAAATAAAGAACTCAATAAAATAATTTCTTCATTCAAGTCATTCTACGACTTAAAAGAAATTGACATAGAAAAAATCATCTATGACAAATCACAAGAAGCAATTGAAAAAAGAGTTCAATACAACAATGAACTAAAAAACATCATCAAGAAAATCCAGATTGATTACTTGAATGATATTTTACATGTAGAATTTTCCAACGGTGTAAATCGCCACATTCTTAATGATGAATTGGCAAATGAATACAATAAAGATGAAATAGAAAATGCTTGGGCTAGCGTAGTCAAATCAATAGCAAATAAGACTAATCCCCAATCTTAATTTACCAGTTTTAGCAAAGCCACTTTTCAGTGGCTTTTTTTATGCGTGCTATACACTCTTGAAAACATTTTAATGTGTGGTTTAATGAATTAGAGGACATATATAAAAGTAAGCCACTTATATATACCTGCTATGTATACAGTCCCATTTTTGCTACGCAAAAAAGTGACGGTATACGCAGGTTCCTGGCCGGAATGGCAGAAGCAAAAAATCAACAGCCACAAGAGGATACTATGAATGATAATTTACAGACTATTACGCTAACTAAAAGAGACCAAAACTATTCAAATCTTAATGGGCTGAATAGTTCAATGCTTCATTCTTTACGATTAGACCAAAATGAATATGATGAGTTTGAGCGTAACCCAAACGCTCAATTCAATAATAAGATTACATTCAAAGGTATCAGGCAAGATTTAACACCAGAACTTGCCAAGTCTATACATGTAGAATTTCAAGACTTCTTACAAACAAAAATAAGAGATACAGCAGCATCACAAGATATTGCTGGCGAAAAAGAAAAACTCCGCAAGTTAAAGTCCAAACTTAATAAATTCCTAAAAGAAACAGATGTGGATTCAATATCCAATTATGTTGAATCTGCTATGGAGTTGAAAAGTGAATTTATTCCTGATGAATACTCTTCACTTTTAAATGAGCACGGAATAAAGAGAATTAACCAAAGAATTGAGTTATTAGGCAACTATATAGATAAGAAAAAAGAAATTGAAACAACAATGCCTAATAGAGCAGTTTCGGACAATACCAACAGAATAAAAGAGGTTTTCTTAACAATACCATCAACCAACAATTTACCAATAACGGAAGAATATACAAAACTAACCCAGAGAGCACTATATACATTCTATAAAGAGAACTTTCCAAATAATGAAATAATTCTTGCCGTTGAGCATTTAGATGAGACATCTAACCACTCGCACATATTCATTGACCTTGAAAACTCGAAAACAAAGAAATATGACTTTAACGAGCAAGAACAAGAGTTCGCTTTAAATTACTACGAAACTCATAAAGAAATACTTGGGCTTGAAAGACCTCCTGTTCTTGAAGACTTCAAAATACCTAATAGAACAGAAGAAAGACAGAGAAAACGATATTTTGAAGAAAGACAATCTTGGAAGTCCAGCATATTACAAAAGGCATTTTATGAGCACTTTAATAAAATGGCATTGGAGTATGGATTAAAAGCCAAATTCCTACCTAAAAATGAAGAACAAAAATCAAGAATGCGAATTATTGAAGAGCAAGCAAAAAAACCAAAAAGCGAAAGGGCATTTAATTATTATACAAAACAAATTGATGATTTGATGAAGCAAATACAAGAAAGCAATATGGAACTTGAACAGAAAAACGAGTTAATCCAAAACAAAGAAGCACTGATTGAAAAATATGAAGGTAAACAATCGGAATTGATAAATGCTCTTAATGAAAAGATTGAAGAACAAAAAGCAAAAGATGCTGAAATCAAAAAGTCTAATCAGATTTTACAAGAGCAAAAAACCAAAATATCAAACAATAATGAAAGCATCTTAAATCTTAATAATGCAATATCCAGCAAGAGAATAGCAGTTAGTGAACTAAACAAAACACTAACCCAAAAAGATGCCGAATTAAAAACAGTCAAAGAAGATATTTCATCGGAACTTGCCAAACTTAAAAAAGCCGAAGAGAAAAATAAAAATGCTATGGCTGAAAATGAAAAGTTGAACAAAAGTAATAAAAGACTTCAACATATCAATGAAACTATAAACAATAAGTTAAGCGTAAATATCGCAAAATTAGACAGCCGTATGGATAAGATGGTAAGAGATATAAGGATTGGTAATTCTAGCGAACTTGACTATAAAATAATGAAGGAAGAAATAATTGATACAGTAAAACACTATGGCAAAGAAATGAGGAAGGACTTTTTATTCCATTGGGAAGCCAATATGCAAGATAAAGGGCTTGATTTCAATAAAGTTAAACCAGACATTAAAGACAATATAAAACTATGGTGCAGCGATAAATTAACAAGCACCCAAGTAATAGAGTTTGATGCAGAAGAAAAAGTAGAAGCAGCAAAAGCAAGAAAGAGAAGAAGACCAAACGCCTACTAATTTGACTTTAAATATTAAAGTGATACCATAATTATAAGTGAACCCCAAATGTAGTTAACATTTAGGGTTCGGCGTTGATACTGATAGCAGCAGTTTCAACTGGTATATATAGTTATAACATATAATATTACCATTTCAAGACCTGCCGCTAAAACTTCATCATAATTATAAATTCAGTATTCACGCCTTTCGCAATGTTGGAAAGCCTGAGTTAGTCCATTGTGAAAGCGAAGCCACTAGAAAGGGGGATTGGAAAGTGGCAACCCGCAAGCCATCGAAAGATGTTGAACAGGGTTCCAAGTGCCGCGATATAGGTACTAAGTGTTCAAAGTCTAAGAGGTAGTATCGCCGACTTAGACCCTGTTTTGAAAAATAGGTAAAGCGAAAACCGAGCATTAAATTCAGTTCTTTTTTACTGATTTTGCTAGGGAGAAGCAGCTTTACCTGTTTTTTGTTCTGAAAGAATAAAAAGCAGGTGAAGCTGCAAAGCTTAAAGCGAAAACCCCCTAGGGTTTTCAAGACACGCATACACACACGACACACACATATATACACGCATCACACCCCCGCAAACCCATACCAACACACATACACCAAGCAATACCCTCTAAAACCTCCAAAAACTGCCCATAATCGAGCGATTAGCATTGGCTTGGTGCTTTGGGTATCAAAAACAAGAATACGCCTTAAAATGGCTTATTTTTGATTGATGTGATGATGTTGATTTCTTGCCCTAAAAAATCGTAAACCTTGATTTTTCACGCCTTTAAAAAATGGCGTTTTTAGCGTGGTTTTTATTTCTGCATACTAATATACGAAGGAAAATAAATCGCTTAATTTTGACCCTTTTCCGTGAATGCACTAAAAAAGTGCATATCAATTTTTATATGTTTTTATCTCAATTTTTTGATATTTCATATTTCCCGACCTTCAAATTTTGGCTTAAAAACAGCAAAAATCGTTGTCAATAGGTAAATGAAAATATTTTTATCGTTCGACGAAAATCACTAAATAGCGTCCGACCTTAATTTTCTTTTCTGCTCTTTTTTCATCAGCACAACCGAGCACTTGCTCGGTACGCTTTCGCTCTATCTGGTCATTTTTCACACTTGAACAAGTTCAACCGTTCAAAACGACCTTGCTATTTTATTCCGAGCATTTTCCTACCTTCACCTATAATGTTAGAAAAATTAGTCCAATGCTCTTCTCTAATTATATTCCTTGGCACTTCATAGCCGGCGATATTCTCTATTCGTAAGAGAATGTCAGACGCATCAACAAAAGCACCTCCCTTACAAAGATATAAGAAATAAGTGACTGCGACGTGCATTGCCGCTTCGTCTGTAGTCATTTTTAAAGCCCACGCAGCTTCAATTAATTTTGAATATCTAACCGAGCTTTGGAAGTCTTGGTTTACATCAGCGTGAATTTTAAATTCTTTACTTAACTTAAAATCTGTTAGTTCAATGTAATTTGTTTTTCTTCGAGTAAACCACAACATCACTGCTCCTGTTTTATGCGATGTAGTGACTTAATACTATAGCGGCGTCATACGTTAAAGCTACAGGATTATGGCGATGGAACCTTTTGCAGAGCATATCCAGCCGTGCTCGCATCCGCGGTAGGGGTTCACCGAGCGCTCGAAGCCGACATCCGGCGAGCGGTTGTAGCTGATCACCGTCTTCGCCCGTTCGCTGCGCAGCTCCGTGGCGCGGCTTGGCGGCACGTCCTCCTCGTACCAGTCGCTGGGCTCGACCTCGCTGCGAGTCGGCGCGAAACGGTTGTGCGGATTGCTGGCGGTTCCGCGACCACGCGGTGGAAGAACACTCATTCTCGGCCTCTCGATAACTGTTCATGCATACAGTATTTAAGCGGATTCGCGCGGCCCCCGCAGCTGCCGTTCGGCACTCGGTCGCCGTGAGGGGCCATCGCCGGCGAACCGGAACCCCCGACGAACGGCGCAGTCGCATATCAACGAACGCCCGTTCGATTCGTGCAAGGAATTCGCATGCCCACCCGCCGTCCCGTCCTCCCGTTGCGTTGCCTGTACGCCCTGCTCGCGCTCGCCCTGCTGGGCGGTTGCGACGACGACGCCCCGCGCGAGGCGCAGAAGCCGCGGGTCTACGTGCAGCAGGTGGAGGTCGTGCCGCACGAGGCCAACGCCACCCTGACCGGCGACGTACAGGCCCGCGTGCAGACGCAACTGTCGTTCCGCGTCGGCGGCAAGATCATCGAGCGGCGGGTGGAAGTCGGCGATTCGGTCACCGCCAACCAGGTGCTCGCCCGGCTCGATCCCCAGGATCAGCGCAACAACGTGAGCGCCGCCGAGGCCGCGGTGGAGGCCGAAAAAGCCCGCCTGAAGCAGGCCGAGGCCGACCTCTGGCGTCAGCAGAAGCTGCTGCCCAAGGGCTACACAAGCCGCAGCGAATACGACTCCGCCCTCGCCGCACAGCGCAGCGCGAAGAACTCCCTGGCCGCCGCCGAGGCGCAGTTGGCCAGCGCCCGCGAACAGTTGTCCTACACCGACCTGGTGGCCGAGGCGAATGGCGTGATCACCGAGCGCCAGGCCGAGGTCGGCCAGGTGGTCCAGGCGACCGCGCCGATCTTCGGCCTGGCCCGCGACGGCGAGCGGGACGCGGTGTTCAACGTCTACGAATCGCTGGTCGCGCCGGAAGACGAGGTCGTCGAGGTGGCGCTGCTCGACGACCCCCGAGTGAAGGCACGCGGACGCGTGCGCGAAGTGACGCCGACGGTGTCCGCGCAGAGCGGCACGGTACAGGTGAAGATCGCCCTGGAGGACGTGCCGGACGGCATGCCGCTGGGGGCGGCGGTAACCGCGCGGATCACCGCCGGCGAGCAGAGCAGCGTGGTGCTGCCCTGGGCGGCCCTGACCAAGAAGGAAAGCCGGCCGGCGGTGTGGCGGGTCGGCGCCGACGGCAAGGTCGATCTGCAGGCGGTGAAGGTGTCGCGTTACGCCACCGGCGAGGTGGTGATCGCCAACGGCCTGCAATCCGGTGCGCGGGTGGTGATCGCGGGCGGCCAGTTGCTGCATCCCGGCCAGCAGGTGGAGATCGCCGAACAGGAGCAGAAGCCATGAGCGCACGCCTGTTGGCCGGCCTGCTCGCCGGCCTCGCCCTCGCCGGTTGCGGCAACGACGAGCCGGCGCCGGCAGCGGTGCGCCCGGTGCTCTACAGCGAAGTCCAGGCACAGGCCGAGCAGAGCCTCGGGCGCTTCGCCGGGATCATCCAGGCGCGCTACGAAACCACGCTGGGTTTCCGCGTCGGCGGGCGCATCGCCCAGCGCCTGGCGGACGTGGGCACCGAGGTGAAGGCCGGCACCCGGCTGGCGACCCTCGACCCCACCGACCAGCAGAACGAGTTGCGCGCCAGCCAGGGCGAACTGGCGCGCAGCGAAGCGCAATGGATCAACGCCCAGGCCAACGCGCGCCGGCAGCAGGAACTGTTCGACCGCGGCGTCGGCGCCAAGGCGACCCTCGAACAGGCGCAGACCGAGCTCAAGACCCTCGCCGCGGCGCGCGACCAGGCCGCGTCCCGCGTGCAGCAGTCCAGCGATCGCCTCGGCTACAGCACGCTGAGCAGCGACTACGACGGCGTGGTCACCGCCTGGCACGCCGAAGCCGGGCAGGTGGTGGCCGCCGGGCAGGACGTCGTGACCCTGGCGCGCCCCGACGTGAAGGAAGCGGTGTTCGACCTGCCGGCCAACCTCGCCGACGCGTTGAGCCCCGACCTGCGCTTCGAGGTCGCCGCACAACTCGACCCGGACGCGCGCACCACCGGCACCCTGCGCGAGATCGAACCGCAGGCGGATTCCGCCACCCGTACCCGCCGCGTGCGCCTGACCCTGGCCGACACGCCGCCGGCGTTCCTGCTCGGCACCGCGGTCAGCGTGACCCTGCAGCAGAAGGTCGCGCCACGCAGCCAGCTGCCGCTCAGCGCCCTGCAGGAAGTGGACGGCAAGACCCGCGTCTGGGTGATCGACCGGCAGAGCATGACGGTGGCGCCGCGCGAGGTGACGCTGCTCGCCCGCGACGAGCGCAGCATCACCGTGGATGGCCAGTTGCAGCCCGGCGAGCGGGTGGTGATCGCCGGCCTCGGCGAACTCAAGCCCGGACAGGCCGTGAAGATGGACGAGGGCGTACAGCCATGACGGACCGCGACGACAAGCACGACGATGCACGCAGCGGCGGCTTCAACCTCTCGGAATGGGCGCTGCGCCACCAGTCGTTCGTCTGGTACCTGATGTTCGTCGGCCTGCTAATGGGGTTGTTCTCTTACAAGAACCTCGGCCGCGAGGAAGACCCGTCCTTCACCATCAAGACCATGGTGATCCAGACCCGCTGGCCCGGCGCCACGGTGGACGAAACGCTCAACCAGGTCACCGACCGCATCGAGAAGAAGCTCGAGGAACTCGACTCGCTGGACTACGTGAAGAGCTACACGCGACCGGGCGAGTCCACCATCATGGTGTTCCTGCGCGATACCACGGACGCCGAGGACATCCCGGAAATCTGGTACCAGGTGCGCAAGAAGGTCGACGACATCCGCGGCGAGTTTCCCCAGGGCATCCAGGGCCCGGCGTTCAACGACGAGTTCGGCGACGTGTACGGCTCGATCTACGCCTTCACCGCCGACGGCCTGAGCTTCCGCCAGCTGCGCGACTACGTCGAGCGGGTGCGCGCGGAAATCCGCAGCGTCGAAAACCTCGGCAAGGTGGAGATGGTCGGCGCCCAGGACGAAGTGATCTACCTCGACTTCTCCACCCGCAAGCTGGCCGCCCTCGGCATCGACCAGGCCCAGGTGATGCAGAGCCTGCAGGCGCAGAACGCGGTGACGCCGTCCGGCGTGATCGAGGCCGGGCCGGAGCGCATTTCCGTGCGCACCAGCGGCCAGTTCGCCTCGGAGAAGGACCTGGAGCAGGTCAACCTGCGCCTCGACGACCGCTTCTACCGGCTCTCCGACATCGCGCAGATCCGCCGCGGCTACGTCGACCCGCCGCAGATGCTGTTCCGCTACGACGGCAAGCCGGCCATCGGCCTGGCCATCGCGATGAAGGACGGCGGCAACATTCAGGTGTTCGGCAAGGCGCTGCACGAGAAGATGGCCGCGCTGAGCGCCGCGCTGCCGCTGGGCGTAGGCGTGCACAAGGTGTCCGACCAGGCCGAAGTGGTCGAGGAAGCCGTCGGCGGCTTCACCCGTGCGCTGTTCGAGGCGGTGGTGATCGTGCTGATCGTCAGCTTCGTCAGCCTCGGCGTGCGCGCCGGCCTGGTGGTGGCCTGCTCGATCCCGCTGGTGCTGGCGATGGTCTTCGTGTTCATGGAGTACAGCGGTATCACCATGCAGCGGATTTCCCTCGGCGCGCTGATCATCGCCCTCGGTCTGCTGGTGGACGATGCGATGATCACCGTGGAGATGATGGTCACGCGCCTGGAAGAAGGCGACACGCTGAAGGAGGCGGCGACCTTCGCCTACACCTCCACCGCCTTCCCGATGCTCACCGGCACCCTGGTCACCGTGGCCGGCTTCGTGCCCATCGGCCTCAACGCCAGCTCGGCGGGCGAATACACCTTCACCCTATTCGCGGTGATCGCCGTGGCGCTGCTGGTGTCCTGGGTGGTGGCGGTGTTCTTCGCCCCGGTGATCGCCGTGCACATCCTGAAGAAGAACCTGAAATCCAAGTCGGACCAACCCGGCCGCATCGCCCGCGCCTTCGACCGTGGCCTGCTGCTCGCCATGCGTCACCGCTGGTGGACCATCGGCCTGACCCTGCTGCTGTTCGCCGCCTCGCTGTTCGGCATGCGCTTCGTACAGAACCAGTTCTTCCCCTCTTCGGACCGCCCGGAAGTGCTGGTCGACCTCAACCTGCCGCAGGGAGCCTCGATCAACGAGACGCGCCTGCAGGTCGACCGCCTGGAAGCGACGCTCAAGGACGACCCGGACATCGCCCGCTGGAGCACCTACATCGGCCAGGGCGCGTTGCGTTTCTACCTGCCGCTGGACCAGCAGTTGCAGAACCCCTTCTATGCGCAGCTGGTGATCGTCAGCAAGGACCTGGAAGCACGGGGCCGGCTGATGGAAAAACTCCGCCAGCGCCTGCGCCAGGACTTCGTCGGCATCGGCAGCTTCGTCCAGCCGCTGGAGATGGGCCCGCCGGTGGGGCGGCCGATCCAGTACCGCATCAGCGGCAAGGACATCGACCAGGTGCGCAAGCACGCCCTCGACCTCGCCGGCCTGCTCGACGCCAACCCGAACATCGGCGAGATCGTTTACGACTGGAGCGAGCCGGGCAAGGTGCTGCGCATCGACGTGGCCCAGGACAAGGCGCGCCAGCTCGGGCTGTCCTCCGAGGACGTGGCGAACATCATGAACGGCGTGGTCACCGGCGCCAGCGTCACCCAGGTGAAGGACGACATCTACCTGATCAACGTGATCGGCCGCGCCGAGGACGCCGAGCGCGGCTCGCCGGAAACCCTGGAGAACCTGCAGATCGTCAACGCCAGCGGCGTGTCGATTCCCCTGCGCGCCTTCGCCACCCTCAGCTACGAGCTGGAGCAGCCGCTGGTCTGGCGCCGCGACCGCAAGCCGACGATCACCATCAAGGCGGCGGTCAACGGCGAGATCCAGCCGACCGACCTGGTCACCGAGCTGAAGCCGGCGATCGAGGAATTCGCCAGCAAGCTGCCCGACGGCTACCGGGTGGCCACCGGCGGCACGGTGGAGGAAAGCGGCAAGGCGCAGGGACCGATCGCCAAGGTACTGCCGCTGATGCTGTTCCTCATGGCGACCTTCCTGATGATCCAGCTGCACAGCGTGCAGAAGCTGTTCCTGGTGATCAGCGTGGCGCCGCTGGGGCTGATCGGCGTGGTCCTGGCGCTGGTGCCGACCGGCACGCCGCTGGGCTTCGTGGCGATCCTCGGGGTGCTGGCGCTGATCGGCATCATCATCCGCAACTCGGTGATCCTGGTGACCCAGATCGACGCCTTCGAGCGCGCCGGCTATTCGCCCTGGCGCGCGGTGATCGAGGCCACCGAGCACCGACGCCGGCCGATCCTGCTGACCGCCGCCGCGGCGAGCCTGGGGATGATCCCGATCGCCCGCGAGGTGTTCTGGGGCCCGATGGCCTACGCCATGATCGGCGGCATCTTCAGCGCGACGCTGCTGACCCTGCTGTTCCTCCCGGCGCTGTACGTCGCCTGGTACCGGATTCGCGAAGACGACACCGACCAGGAGCCCGCGAAAACCGCCTGACCTCGCAGAGCGTTCAGCGCTCCGCGAACGCTCTGGCACGGCCCTCTCGCCGAACTCTGCCGGCGCAACGCCGGTCCACTCCGGGTGAACGGGCTCAGCCCGAGGTTTCATTCGCGTTCGTACCGGCGCCCAACGGGCGGCCATTCCCGGCCGCAACGCGCGATGAAGCGTCGCCATACCCTGACGGAGGAACGCTGCGGATGCCGATCGACTGGAAAGACTACGTCTCCGATCCCTGGCTGCAATTGCTGATCGCCGCGCTGGTACTGATGGTCGTCGTGAGCATCGCCGCGCGCATTGCGGTGGCCGTGCTGAAGCGGGTGGCTAAGCACTTTTCCTTCGCACGGATTCTGCTCGATCACGTCGAGCAGGCGCTGCTCACGGTGGTGCCGTTGCTGGCGTTGCAGGGGCTGCTCGGCTCCGCCAGCGACGCGCTGCTGTGGATCAACGGGCTGCGCCACCTGACCACGCTGGCGCTGATCGCGGCGATCACCTGGTTCTTCATGGGCTGCGTGCGCGCGGTCGAGCAGAGCATCCTGATCAAGCACCCGCTGGACATCCGCGACAACCTCAACGCCCGCCGCATCCAGACGCAGACCCGCGTGCTGGTGCGCACGCTGTGGTTCCTGGTGCTGCTGCTCGGGGTCTCGGCGATGCTGATGACCTTCCCGCCGGTGCGCCAGATCGGCACCACCATCCTCGCCTCCGCCGGCCTCATCGGCCTGGCCGCCGGTCTCGCCGCCAAGCCGGTGCTGGGCAACCTGATCGCCGGCTTGCAGATCGCTGTCACCCAGCCGATCCGCATGGACGACGTGGTCATCGTCGAAGGCGAATGGGGCCGCATCGAGGAGATCACCGGCACCTACGTGGTGGTGCGCATCTGGGACGACCGGCGCATGGTGCTGCCGCTGCAGTGGTTCATCGAGAACCCGTTCCAGAACTGGACGCGCAAGGACGCCAGCATCCTCGGCTCGGTGTTTCTCTGGGTCGACTACCTGATTCCGCTGGAGCCGTTGCGCAGCGAACTGCAGCGCCTGTGCGAGGAAATCCCGCACCTGTGGGACGGCCGGGTAAGCGTTCTGCAGGTCACCGACACCTCGGAAAAGGCCATGCAGTTGCGCATTCTGGTCAGTTCGCCGGACGCCTCGCTGAACTTCGATGCGCGCTGCTACGTGCGTGAAAAGCTGATCGCCTTCATCGGCCGCGAGTTTCCGCAGTCCCTGCCGCAGCTGCGCACCGACATCCACAGCGACCTGGACCGCGGCAAGCCCACGCCCTCCCCCGAACACGCGCCGCCCACCGAGCCGGACCGGCAGCCGCCGGTCTAGGCGCCGCGCCGCGATTGTCGCGGTCCGCGTACTCAGGCAGGCTTGCCCCACTTTTGCCACGGATACCGCCATGCCGAAGCTCGTCCCCACCCTGCTCTCGCTCTGCCTGCTCGGCGGCGTACTGTCGGCCCGCGCGGGCGGCCTGCAGGTCGTCTGGCCGGCCGGCTGGGAAGTCAACGAGATGCCGGCGCCGCGTTCGCCCTTCGAGGACGGCGTGACCGGCGAGCGCCAGCAGGCGGTGAAGTTGCAGGCCGACGGCTCGCAGGCGCTGGTGCTGGAACTCACGCGCATGCCGCTGGCCGCCGGCGCCGCGGTGAACCTGGAGAACCTGCTGACGGAAATGCGCAAGGGCCTGCAACTGGGCTTCGCCCGGAGCGGCCTGCTGGCCAGTTGCAGCAAGCCGCAGGCGACCACCCTCGGCCACATCGCCGCCCACGAAGTGCGCTGCACCATCAGCCAGCAGGGCAACCCCGCGCTCAAGCAGACCCTGCTCGCCGCGCGCGGCAGCGACACCATCTACTCGCTGACCTACGCCATGCCGGTGGAACGCGAGAACGAAGTCGCCGGCGAAGTACAGGCACTGCGCGACAGCCTGGATTTCAACTAGCGCACCCCGCCCCAGACTCCCGACCTCCGTAGGGTGGGCTTTAGCCCACCAATCCCACCGGAGACCGCGCCATCGGTGGGCTGAAGCCCACCCTACGCGGCGTAGCCGTGAGCGGTCGCGCAACCCGCGCAGCGCCTTCAGGCCAGCCGCACCCGCTGCTCGCTGTAGCGGCCCTGCAACGAGCCCTCGAGATGCAACGCGCCGCGGGCCGCCAGTTCGCGGGCGCGCCAGGCGAGGAAGAAGTCGCTGGCGAAGAACCCGTCGCAGTGACGCATGGTGTCGCCCATCGGCTGGGCCAGCGGCTGCCATTCCGGCGTGCAGAAGTCCAGCAGGCTGGCGTCGATGGTGGCGAACGTCTCGCCGTGGAATTCGCCGTCCGACCAGCGGCGCACATCGGCATCCTCGGCCACCGCCGCGCGCCATTGGGCGGCCAGGGCATGGCGCCGTTCGGCGTCCATCAGGCGCGGCCGATGCAGCGCCAGCAACTCCTGAGGGTGGCGCATGGCGACGGCCTTGCGCTGCGCGACGCGAGTATCGCCGGTGCCGCAGGCGACTTCCCACAGCGCCACGCCCGAGCCGTCCAGCGCCGCCGCCACGCGCGCCAGCAGCAACTGTTCGGAGGTGCTGTCGCCATGCCACAGGGTGACCTCCGCAGCCCCGCGCGCCAGCCCGGCGAGCCATTGCGCGTCGGCCGCCAGATCGGTATCGAACGCCGGCACCGGCAGCACCTGCGCGGGCCACACGGCGCTCCAGAACGCCGCGCGGGCGGCGCACGGCGGGCGGTCGACGTCACGCAACGGGCCGACCGCGAGGTCGTCGCGCAGCACCCGCAGCGACTGCCGCGCCAGGGCCTCGCCGAGCACCGCGGCAACGCCGCCGGCCGCGTTGTCGCCGCACACCAGATGCCACATGGGCGCCGTCACTCGGGCTTCTTCAACTTCGGATTGGGGAAGAACTGCACCGGGACGATCTTCGGGTCGGCCCGCTTCGGCGCCGGCTTGCTGACCCGCGTGGGCAGTTCGCTGGGCACCGAATTACCCTGCGCGTCGAGGGTGTCGGAGAAGCCGCAGGCGACGCACTCGCGGTGCGGAACGTCATCGACGCTCCACATCTTGATGGTGTCGGCCGCGCTGCACGCCGGGCACACGGCACCGGCAATGAAGCGCTTCTTGATCACGGGCGTGTCGCTCATGCCGCCTCCGCGCTCAGGCCAAGGTGGCGCAGCAGCGCATCGATGCTCGGCTCACGGCCGCGGAAGTCGACGAACAGCACCATCGGCGCCTGCGAGCCACCACGCGCGAGGATCGCCTCGCGGAACGCGCGGCCGGTTTCACCGTTGAACACGCCCTCCTCCTCGAACCGGGAGAAGGCGTCGGCGGAGAGCACTTCGGCCCACTTGTAGCTGTAGTAACCGGCCGCGTAACCGCCGGCGAAGATGTGCGCGAAGCTGTTGGCGAAGCGGTTGAAGGCCGGCGGACGCAGCACCGACACCTCGTCCCGAATGCCTTCGAGCACCTCCAGCACGCTGCGCCCGTCGCCGTGGGTGGCGTGCAGCTCGAAGTCGAACAGCGAGAACTCGATCTGCCGCACCATCATCAGCCCGGACTGGAAGTTCTTCGCCGCCAGCATCTTGTCCAGCAGGGCCTGCGGCAGCGCCTCGCCGGTCTGGTAGTGGCCGGAGATCAGCGCCAGGCCCTCGGGCTCCCAGCACCAGTTCTCCATGAACTGGCTGGGCAGCTCGACCGCGTCCCAGGCCACGCCGTTGATGCCGGACACGCCGGCATGCTCGACACGGGTCAGCAGGTGGTGCAGCCCGTGGCCGAATTCGTGGAACAGCGTGGTGACTTCGTCATGGGTGAGCAGCGCCGGCTTGCCGCCGACCGCCGGAGTGAAGTTGCACACCAGGTTGGCCACCGGGCTGATCAGCTCGCCGCCGGCGGTGCGGCGCTTGTCGCGCGCGCCGTCCATCCAGGCGCCGCCGCGCTTGTTGGCGCGGGCGTAGAGGTCGAAGAAGAAGCGCCCGACGTGCTCGCCGTTCTCGCTGATCTCGAACAGGCGCACGTCCGGGTGCCAGCTGTCGAAGCCCTTCAGCTCGGCGATCTGGATGCCGTAGAGGCGCTCGACGATGACGAACAGGCCGGAGAGCACCTTGTCGATGGGGAAGTACGCGCGAAGGATTTCCTGGGAAATGCTGTAGCGCTGCTCGCGCAGTTTCTCGCTGTAGTAGCCGACGTCCCAGCTCTGCAGGTCGTGCAGGCCCTGTTCGGCGGCGAAGGCCTTTAGCTCGGCGAGGTCCTGCGCGGCGAAGGGCTTGCCGCGCACGCCGAGGTCACGCAGGAAGCTCAGCACCTGGTCCGTGGACTCGGCCATCTTGCTGGCCAGCGACAGCTCGGCGTAGTTGCCGAAGCCGAGCAGCTTCGCCAGTTCCTGGCGCAGGTCGAGGATCTGCTCCATCAGCGGGCCATTGTCGTTCTGCCCGGCGTTCGGGCCCTGGTCGGAGGCGCGCGTGCAGTAGGCGGTGTAGACCTCTTCGCGCAGGGCGCGGTCGTCGGCGTAGGTCATCACCGCGTAGTAGCTGGGGAATTCCAGGCTGATCAGCCAGCCTTCGACGCCCTTGGCCTCGGCCGCCTGCTTCATCTGCGCCTTGGCCGAATCGGTCAGGCCGGCCAGCTGCGCTTCGTCGTCGATCTGCTTGGTCCAGGCCTGGGTGGCGTCGAGCAACTGGTTGGAGAAGGCACTGGTCAGCTCGGAGAGCTTCATCTGGATTTCGCCGTAGCGCTTCTGCTCGGCGGGCGGGAGGTCGATGCCGGACAGGCGGAAGTCGCGCAGCGTGTGTTCGAGGATGGTCTTCTGCGCCACGTCGAAGCCGGCTGCTTCGGGACTGTTCGCCAGCGCCTCGTAGGCCTGGAACAGCGCGCGGTTCTGGCCCATCTCGGTGTAGTACTCGGAGAGCTTGGGCAGGCAGGCCTCGTAGGCACTGCGAAGTTCGGCACTGTTGCACACGGCGTTGAGGTGGCTGACCGGGCTCCACGCCTGGCCGAGGCGCGCGCCCAGTTCGTCGAGGGCCAGCACAAGGCTGCTCCAGCTCGGCGTCGACGGGGCGGCGAGCAGCGCGGCGATGGCGGCGCGGTTGTCGGCGAGGATGGCGTCCACCGCCGGCTCGACGTGCTCGGGCTTGATCGCGGAGTACGGCGGCAGGTCGAAGGACTGAAGCAGGGGATTTTCGGCGGTCAAGATGTTCACCTGTAGCGTGGATTCTCATGCTGTGACCACGCGCGGCGGCTGCCTTTCCCGCGGTCATCGTTCAGCGACATGCCTTCCATCTTAATTACAATCGGGGCTCACCGCAGCCAGAGAGGTTTCTATCGTGGCGATCAGAACATACAACAGCAGCACCCCGCGGCTCGGCGAGCGCGCCTTCGTCGACGCCTCG
Source organism: Pseudomonas sp. PS02288 (assembly GCF_029959715.1). Taxonomy (NCBI): domain Bacteria; kingdom Pseudomonadati; phylum Pseudomonadota; class Gammaproteobacteria; order Pseudomonadales; family Pseudomonadaceae; genus Pseudomonas; species Pseudomonas sp. PS02288. The sequence goes on from NZ_JASCPA010000028.1 coordinate 48,648, forward strand.
GCGGTGGTCATCGGCGACGTCGAGATCGGCGAGGACAGCTCGGTGTGGCCACTCAGCGTGATCCGCGGCGACATGCACCGCATCCGCATCGGCGCGCGCACTAGCATTCAGGACGGCAGCGTGCTGCACATCACCCACGCCGGCCCGTTCAATCCGGACGGCTTCCCGCTGATCATCGGCGACGAGGTCACCGTCGGCCACAAGGTCACGCTGCACGGCTGCACCCTGGGCAGCCGCATCCTGGTCGGCATGGGCAGCATCGTCATGGACGGCGCGGTGGTACAGGACGAGGTGATCATCGGCGCCGGCAGCCTGGTGCCGCCGGGCAAGGTGCTCGAAAGCGGCTTCCTCTACGTCGGCAGCCCGGTGAAACAGGCGCGCCCGCTGAGCGACAAGGAACGCAGCTTCTTCGCCTACACCGCCGGCAACTACGTGAAGCTCAAGGATCAGCACCTGGCCGCCGGTTTCGACCACTGACGGCCGCGGCGAACTTCGCCGGCCTCGCCCCGGTCATCTGCTCACATTCCCAGGGCACAGCGCATGGCACACGATCATTCCCACGACGGACACGGCAACCAGGCGAACGAGAAGGCCCTGTGGATCGCCCTGGCGCTGACCGGCGGCTTCATGCTCACCGAGCTGATCGGCGGGCTGCTCAGCCACTCGCTGGCGCTGCTCTCGGATGCCGCGCACATGGTCACCGACACCGCCGCGCTGCTCATCGCCCTGCTGGCGATCCGCGTGTCCAGGCGCCAGGCCGATGCGCGGCGGACCTTCGGCTACGCGCGCTTCGAGATCCTTGCCGCCGCGTTCAACGCCCTGCTGCTGCTCGGCGTGGCGGTGTACATCATGGTCGAGGCGGTGCGCCGCCTGATGCAGCCGCCGGAGCTGCAAACCGGCACCATGCTGGCGATAGCCGTACTCGGCCTGGTGGTGAACCTGATTTCCATGCGCGTGCTCAGCGCCGGCCAGGACGACAGCCTGAACCTGCGCGGCGCCTATCTGGAAGTGCTCAGCGACATGCTCGGCTCGGTGGGCGTGATCATCGCCGCGCTGATCGTGCGCTACACCGGCTGGACCCCGGCGGACCCGATCGTCGCCGTGCTGATCGCGCTCTGGGTGGTGCCGCGCACCTGGTCGCTGCTGCGCACCAGCTCCAACGTTCTGCTCGAAGGCGTGCCCTCGGGCATCGACCCGCAGGCGGTGCGCAAAGCCCTTGCCGCGCAACCTGAAGTCGAGGATGTGCACGACCTGCACATCTGGGGCCTGACCCCACAACGGCGACTGCTCTCGGCGCACCTGGTGATCGCCGGCACCCTAGACCCGGAGCACGGCGACCGCCTGATCGCACGGGTCAACGAACTGATGCACGACACCTTCGACATCAGCCACTGCACCCTGCAACTGGAACGCAGCCACTGCACCGGGCACAGCCGCCTTCACGCGCACGATGCGTTGCACGGCGAAGGCTGAATCGCCGCTCGGTGGGCACCCGCCCATGGGGCCAGTTACTTCCTGATCCCCCGCCATCTGGACCTTGCATCCACGTCGATGACGACCAGATAATTTTCGACAGTCACATGTTACCGGTAACACTCATAACCATTACAACAATAGAGAGGACTGTCGTGACGACTCATCCCGATCCCCATGTGGCGTCGCTCGCACGCCATGCCCAGCACATCCGCCGCCAGGTGGTTCGCCTGGTCGCCCAGCGCGGCCAGGGCTATGTCCAGCAAGGCCTCGGCGCGGCAGAGCTCTTCACCGCTGTCTATTTCAACGAACTGGATATCGATGCGGACTACCTGGAGCGCCCCGGGCGCAGCCGCTGCGTACTGTCCACCGCGCACAACTCGGCGGTGTTCCACGCCACCCTGGCCGAATGCGGGCTGATCGACGCCGCGAGCCTGGACAGCTATTGCCATGACGGCTCGCCACTCGAGGTGAACGTTTCCGAACGCCTCGGCCCGCTGGTCGAGGCCACCTGCGGCTCGCTCGGCCAGGGCCTTTCGGTGGCCACTGGCATGGCCCTGTCGGCGCGCCGGCGCGGCTTCGACGGGCGCTACTACGTGATCCTCGGCGACGGCGAAATGCAGGAAGGCCAGACTTGGGAAGCCGCGCTCTGTGCCGCCAGCTACGGCCTCGACAACCTGTGCCTGATCGTCGATCTCAACCGCATGCAGGTGGAAGGCAACATCGACAAGGTGCTGCGCATGGACCCCATCGAGGACAAGTGGAGGGCCTTCGGCTGGGCCACCGTGAGCCTCGACGGCCACGACCTGCCGGCCCTGCTCGATGCCCTGGCGCAGGCCCGCGCCTGCCCCGGCAAACCCTTCGCGATCATCGCCAACACCGTGCCAGGCAAGGGTGTCAGCTTCCTCGAGGGGCAAATGAGTCACAACATGGTGCTGAACGGGCAATCCGCCGCCGACGCGCTGAGCGAACTGGGAGAGCCGGCATGAATACCCGTACCGACCTGCATCTGGGCGACTTCACCGCGTCCGCCTCGGTCTATGGCAACCAGGCGATTCCGCGCTACTACGGCGAAGCGCTGCTGGAGCTCGCCGGGGAGAACCCGAATGTGGTCTGCCTGGGCTGCGACCTGTCCGCCTCCACCGAGACCGATCTGTTTCGCGACCGGCTGCCGGAGCGCTTCTTCATGATCGGCATGCAGGAGGCCAACGCTGTCGGCACGGCAGCCGGCATGGCGCGGATGGGCGACATCCCCTTCGTGCACAGCTTCGGTGTGTTCATGTCGCGACGGCCCTACGACCAGATCGCCATGCAGCTGGCCTACCCGAAAACCAACGTCAAGCTGGTCGGCTTCCTGCCCGGCCTGACCACCCTGCTCGGCGTCTCGCACCAGGCCATCGAGGACATCGCGCTGATGCGCGCGCTGCCGAACATGACCGTGGTCGAACCCTGCGGCCCGGCGCAGATCCGTGCCGCGGTCCGCGCGGTGGCGGCGCACCCGGGTCCGGTATACCTGCGCATGGAGCGCCCGGCCACGCCGCTGGCCGAGGGCGAGGAGCCGCTCGAACTGCACATCGGCCGCGCGCAGACCCTGCGCGAGGGCGCCGACGTAGCGATCTTCGCCTGCGGGCTGATGGTGCCCAAGGCGCTGCAGGCCGCGGAGCAGCTGCGCGCCCAGGGCGTCCAGGCGGCGGTGATCAACATGCACACGATCAAGCCACTGGATCGCGACGCCGTGCTCACGCGTGCCCGCCAGTGCAGGTCGATCGTCACCGCGGAAAACCACTCGATCATCGGCGGGCTGGGCACCGCCGTCGCCGAAGTTCTCGCCGAGTCAGGGATGGCCTGCCGCTTCGCCCGCGTCGGCGTGGCCGACACCTTCGCCCAGGGCGGCTCCACGCCGTTCCTCCAACAGCAGTACGGGCTGACCGCCGAACACATCGCCCGCGCCGCCAGCGGATTGCTCGGAGGTGCGCATGTCTGAGGCCTTCAGCGTTGCTTTCCTCGGCCTCGGCACCATGGGCGCGCCAATGGCGCGCAACCTCATCGAGGAGGGCTTCGCGCTGCGCGTGTTCGACGTCAGCACGGCGGCCCTGGCCGCTTTCGAGGGCTCGGCGTACTGCGCCGAGTCGCCCGCCGACGCCGCGCGCGAAGCCGACGTGGTGATCTGCATGCTGCCCAATTCAAGCTTCGTCGAAGCCGTGCTGTTCGGCACCGACGGCGCGGCCGCGAGCCTGCGCCGCGGCGGCCTGGTGATCGACATGAGTACCGGCTCGGCGCGGGAAACCCTGCGCACGGCACAACGTCTGCAGACCGAGGGGCGGCGCTTCGTCGACGCCCCGGTGGCGCGCGGAAAGCGCGAGGCCATCGACGGCACGCTGATCGTGGTCGCCGGTGGCGCGCCGGCGGACCTCGAGACGGCGATGCCACTGTTCCGCGCCATGGGCGAGAAGGTTCTGCACATGGGCCCGGTGGGCAGCGGCATCCGCGCCAAGCTGGTGAACAACTATGGCTCGATGGTGAACATGGTGATCGCCAGCGAGATGCTCGCCTTCGCCGGCAAGCTCGGGCTCGACCGCCAGCAATTCCTCGGACTGATCAGCGAGACGGCGGCCGGAAAGGGCCAGTTGCTGACCAATTTTCCAAAGAAGGTGCTGGCCGGCGACATCACCCCGGACTTTCCGCTGCTGATGGGGCTCAAGGACCTCGGCCTGGCACTCGAGCTGGGCGCCGACGTGGGTATGCCGCTGTGGCTGGGCGGCGCCGCGCGCGAGCTGTTCAGCCTCAGCCGCAACCGTGGGCGCGGACAGGACGACTGCACGGCCATGCTGCTGCTTCTGGAGGAGCTAATGGGGCCGGGCGATAGAGATCCCCGCTGAGCACGCCCGTCGTCGGAGGCACCGCGAACCGTCGAACCGTTTAACCGATCCCTCGCACCCACAGAGAACAAGAACAATGACAGACACTCGCCCCCGCACATCGATGAACAAGGTCGCGTCCGCCAGCTTCGCCGGCGCGGTACTCGAATGGTATGACTTCTTCATCTTCGGCACCGCCGCCGCGCTGGTCTTCGGCCCGCTGTTCTTTCCCTCCGAAGACCGCCTGACCGGCATCATCGCCGCCTTCGCCGCCTCCGCCGTGGGCTTTCTCGCGCGACCGCTGGGCGGGCTGGTATTCGGTCATTTCGGCGACCGCGTCGGGCGCAAGAAGAGCCTGCTCGCCACCCTGGTGATCATCGGCGTCGCCACCACCCTGATCGGCTGCCTGCCGACCTACGGGCAGGTCGGCATCTGGGCGCCGATCCTGCTTTCCGTGCTGCGCCTGCTGCAGGGCTTCGGCCTCGGCGGCGAATACGCCGGCGCCGCGCTGCTGACCATCGAGCACGCGCCGGAAGGCAAGCGCGGCTTCTGGGGCAGCGTGCCGCAATCGGCCGCCGCGGCCGGCGTGCTGCTGGCCACCGGAGTGTTCGCCCTGGTCATGCAGCTACCGGAGGACGCGGTGTTCAGCTGGGGCTGGCGGATACCCTTCCTGCTCAGCTCGATCATGATGGTGGTCGGCCTGGTGATCCGCTTCAACATCACCGAAACGCCGGACTTCAAGAAGGCCGTCGAAGAGGCAGCCGGCAAGCCGAGCCGCCCGCCGCTGCTGATCCTGCTCAAGGAAAGCCCACGCGCGCTGCTGCTGACCATCGGCGCACGGCTGGCGGAAACCACCGCCTCCAACGTGATCAACACCTTCACCATCGTCTATGTGTCGAGCCAGTTGGCGATGGACCGCTCGATCCCGCTGCGCGGTGTGCTGATCGCCTCGGCCATCGGCATCTTCATGTGTCCGCTCGTGGGCTGGCTGTCCGACCGGGTCGGCCGGCGCACCATGTACGTGGCCGGCGCGGCGTTCATGGCGCTGTTCGCCTTCCCCTACTTCATGCTGCTCAACACGCAGAGCGTCACGCTGATCTTCCTGGCCATGGTATTGGGCTTCAACTTCGGCCAGATGACCATGTTCGCCGTGCAGCCGACCTTCTTCAGCGAGCTGTTCGGCGCCGGGGTGCGCTACACCGGGCTGTCGATCGCCTATCAGTTCTCCGCTATCTTCGGCGGCTTCTCGCCACTGATCGCCGCCTCGTTGCTCAAGTTCAGCGGCGGCGAACCCTGGTATGTGGCGATGTTCCTCGCCGTGGTCTGCCTGGTTTCGCTGATCTGCGCGGTAGTGGTGAAGGGCGACGCGTTGTCGGTGGGCGTCGCCCTGGGCAAGCCGGGCACGCTACGCGGCGGCGTCTAGCGTACCGAGGGCAATGCGGGGGCCTTCGACACGCCGGCCCCGCCGGTTTCAGGCGCTGTCGCGCTCGACCAGCTCGAAGCCCAGATCGAAGATACGCTGGCCGCTATCGCGCTGGTTCAGGCGGTCGAGAATGCACTGCGCCACCTGCGCACCGATGGCCTTGCGCGGCACGTGCAGCGTGGTCAGCGAGGGGCTCATCATCGAGGAAATCCCGGTGTCGTCGAAACCGGCGATGGCCAGGTCGGCGGGCAGCTTCAGGCCGCGTTGCAGGCAGGCCAGCATGACACCGACGGCAAGAATGTCGGAGCTGGCGAACACTGCATCCAGCGCGTGCGCGGCGAGCAGGCTGTCGATCGCCTCGCCGCCGGCGACGAACTCGAACGGCGCATGGACCAGTTGCCAGGGTTCGCATGGCAGCCCGGCCTCCTCCAGGGCCGCGCAGAACCCCAGCTCGCGCTGCTGCGCGCGGTCGTTGTTCTCCAGCAGGCCGCCGATATAACCGATGCGCCGGTGACCCTTGCCGATCAGGTAGCGGGTCATCTGCAGCGCCGCCTCGTAGTTCGACATTCCGACGCAGACATCGATGGGCGTGTCGGTCAGGCTCCACATCTGGATCACCGGGATCTGCGCCGCGCGCACCAGTGCCTCGGTGGCCGGCGTCTGGATGCAACCGGTGAGGATCAGCGCGTTCGGCCGGTAGGCGAGGAAGGTGCGCACCAGCTCTTCCTCGGTCTGCGCCGAGTAATGGCTGTGGCCGATCAGCAGGTGCAGCCCGGCCGGACGCAGGATGCGCTCGATCTCCTGTAGGGTTTCGGAAAAGATCGAGTTGGAGAGGTTCGGCACGATCGCCGCGACGATGGGACCGCGGTTCGACGCCAGCGTCATTGCCGCCAGGTTCGGTGTGTAGTCGAGCCGCTTCACCGCCGCCTCGATGGCCTCTCGGGTGGCGCTGGCGACCTTCTCCGGCAGTTTGAAATAGCGCGACACCGTGATCGACGAAACTCCTGCCTCGCGGGCGACGTCGTGGATCGTGACCTTCTGCGAGAAGCCGCGGCGCTTCCTGGGTTTCTTTTCGCTCATGACGACCTGCGCCTGCGTCGCTATGGAAAATTCCACCCGATTATGCCGGACAAGAAGCGCGAACTTGGGAGAATGTGAGCCGGCGCCCGGCTGCCCGGCGCACGAGAACACCTGGGCGGCTGTGAACGTGCCACCGATGGGATTTTCGCCAGCGGTTCTTGGAGTGCCTAGGCGGCAGTGAAGGGGTGGCGCGACGAAAGCGGCGTATTGAGGATTTCTGAGCTGCCTACGCGGCAGTGAAGAGAGATACAGACGTTCCGCGCCTGGCTTGAGCTTTCTGAGCTGCCTACGCGGCAGTGAAGCCGCCTCCCTCCGCGAGATGGGCGAGCTGCTCTTTCTGAGCTGCCTACGCGGCAGTGAAGGTATTGGTGGCGGACCAGGACTTTGACGTTCTTTTCTGAGCTGCCGATAGGCAGCTCAGAAAGAGGGGCGCCGGCCTCATACGGCGAGGCCTCCTTCACTGCCGGATAGGCAGCTCAGAAATGAACCTCATGGTCCCCTGCCGGATAGGCAGCTCAGCAATTCTGCGCTTGATCTTCTTCAGGCTGCGGCGACTTCACTGCCGGATAGGCAGCTCAGAAATTGCGCCTTCCATCAACTACTCACTCGGAACCCTTCACTGCCGCATAGGCAGCGCAAAAAATGGCGCGCGGGTTCGAGATGCCGTGCCACCGCTTCATTTCCGGACAGGCAGCTCAACATCCTCTCCACGCGACGTAACCGATTTCCCGTTGGCGATTTGCGGCTCGGGGTGGGGTGCGGGACAATTCGCGCCCGTTCTCAGTGCGCGACAGGCCCCATGCATCAGTCCACCGTTCTCTTCGACCTCGACGGCACCCTCACCGACCCGCGCGTGGGCATCACGCGGTCGATTCAGCATGCGCTGGCGCAGCTGGGTATCGACGAGCCGGATCTGGCGAAGCTGGAGCCTTTCATCGGGCCGCCGCTGCTGCAGGCGTTCATGCAGCAGTACGGCTTCGACGAGGCGCGGGCGTGGGAGGCGGTCGGGCATTACCGCGAGCGGTTCAAGGTCACCGGGCTGTACGAGAACCGGGTGTTCGAGGGCGTGCTGGAGATGCTCGACGCGCTCAACGCCCAGGGCCGCACGCTGTACATCGCGACCTCGAAGCCAACCGTGTTCGCCCGCGAGATCGCCCGCCACTTCGGCTTCGACCGCCACTTCAAGGTGATCTACGGCAGCGAACTGGACGGCACGCGCACCGACAAGGTCGAGCTGATCCGCCACCTGCTCGCCGAGGAAGGCCTGGCCCCGGCCGACTGCCTGATGATCGGCGACCGCAAGCACGACCTGATCGGCGCCCATCGCAATGGCCTGCAGGCGGTCGGCATCGGCTACGGCTTCGGCAGCCACGCCGAGCTGATGGCCGAGTCGCCGGCCTGGTACTTCGCCACGCTGGCCGAGCTGCAGCAAGCCTTCACTCGCCCGTAGCAGCCTGCCAGCCACCGCCCAGCGCCCGTGCCAGGGCCACGCTCGCCTGCAGGCGGGCCAGGCGCAGCTGGGCGCTCTGGTCTTCGGCGGCATACAGGGTGCGCTGGGCATCGAGCAGGTTGAGCAGGTCCTCGGCACCGGCGCGGTAGCGCCGCTCAGCCAGTTGCAGGGCGCGCTCGGCCTGGGCCTGCACCTCCTGCTGGGCCTGCCACTGGGCCTCGACGCCGGCGCCGGCATTGAGCGCCACCTGCACGTCGGCAAAGGCCGCGACGATGCCCTGCCGGTAGTCAGCGAGCAGCTCCTCGCGGCGCGCCGCCGCGCGGTCGCGCTCGGCGGCCAGGGCGCCACCATCGAAGATCGGCGCGGTCAGCGCCGCAGCAAGGGAGTAGACCGGATCGGCAAAGACCCGGTTGAGGCTGCCAGCGGAGCCGCTGGCGCCAGCCGACAGGTTCAGTCGCGGCAGCATGGCCGCCCGCGCCGCACGCAGGTCGGCATCGGCGGCGCTCAGTTGCGCCTCGGCGCGGGCCAGGTCGGGCCGGCGCAGCAGCAGCTCGCTGGGCAGGCCGGCACTCACCGGGGGCACGACCAGTGCAGCCAGCGCGGCGCTCGCCGGCTCGGCCGGCACGGCCTGGCCGAGCAGCACGGCGAGGGCGCTGCGCACGTCTTCAGCCTGCTGCCGCAGTTCCTCGCGGGAGCGCCGCTGCTCGGCCACCAGGCCGCGCTGCTGGGCCAGTTCCAGTTGCGTGGCGGAACCCGCCACCTGGCGCGCCTGCACGGTGGCCAGCACCCGCTCGGCGTTGGCCAGGTTGAGTTCGGCCAGGCGCAGGCGTTCGGCCAGGGCCACCTGGCGCAGCCAGGTCTCACCGAGGCTGGCGCCGAGCGTCAGGCGCAGAGCGTCACGGTCGAAGCGGCTGGCGGCCAGTTCGGCCTCGGCGGCCTGGCGGTCGGCGGACAAGCGGCCCCACAGGTCGACCTCGTAGCTGGCGGCCAGGCCACCGCCGTAGAGGTTGCCCGCGACGTCGGCGTCGCTGCCCAGGCGGCCCTCGCGGCTGGCGCCGAGACTGCCATCCAGACGCGGCAGCAGCGGCGCGCCGGCCACGCGGGCGCGGGCCGCCGCCTGGCGCAGGCG
>NZ_JASCPA010000029.1:0-57014 GCF_029959715.1 Pseudomonas sp. PS02288
GGGGCGCCGTGCGCACCGACGGATGCCCGTCAGGCCACTCGCGGTGCGCATGGCGCACCCTACGGTTCAGGCGGCGTCGCTGTCGCGGGTCGCGAGCGATGCCGGCGCGGAGGATTCGACCGAGGCGGTGGCGAGATAGCGCTCGAGGTTGGCCTTTTCTTCCGGGAAGAAGGCCAGGCCGAGCTTGGTACGGCGCCAGAGGATGTCGTCCACCTGGGTCGCCCACTCCTCGCGGCGCAGGTAATCCACCTCGCGGGTGAACAGCTCGCGGCCGAGGTCGGTGCCGAGGTCGGTCACGCTGCGCGCATCGCCGAGCATCTTCCACACGCGCTCGCCGTAGGTCTGCGACCAGCGTTGCGCCAGGGCCGGGGAGAGGCCGCTGATCTTGGCCTGCAGCTGCTTGGCCAGCGCCTGCGGGGTGCTCATGTTCTCGCCGCCGGGCAGCGTGGCGCTGGCGGTCCAGCTTGGGCCCATTTTCGGGAAGTACGGCTTGAGCTGCGCCATCGCCGATTCGGCCAGCTTGCGGTAGGTGGTCAGCTTGCCGCCGAACACCGACAGCAGCGGCGCCTTGTGCGCCTCGGCCGCCAGCGACAGGGTGTAGTCGCGGGTCACGGCGGACGGGTTGTCCGACTCGTCGTCGCACAGCGGGCGCACGCCGGCGAAGGTGTGCAGCACGTCGGCCGGGGTCAGCTGCTTGCGGAAATGCGCGTTGGCGACGCCGAGCACATAGTCGATTTCCTCGTCGCTGATGCGCACCTTGGCCGGGTCGCCAGTGTATTCGCGGTCGGTGGTGCCGATCATCGTGTAGCGGCCCAGGTAGGGGATGGCGAAGACGATGCGGCGGTCCTCGTTCTGCATGATGAACGCCTGCTCGCCCTCGTAGAGCTTCGGCACGATCACGTGGCTGCCCTGGATCAGGCGGATGCCGTAGGGCGAGCGCTGCTTGAGGTTCTCGCCGATGAACCTGGCGACCCACGGACCGGCGGCGTTGACCAGCGCGCGTGCGCGGATCGAGAAGCGGCTGCCGTCCTCGCGCTGCAGCTCGACGTCCCACAGATCGTTGCTGCGCTTGGCGCTCAGGCACTGCGTGCGGGTATGGATGTGCGCGCCGTTCTCGCGGGCGGCGATGGCGTTGAGCACCACCAGGCGCGCGTCGTCCACCCAGCAATCGGAGTATTCGAAGCCGCGCTTGATCTCCGGCTTCAGCGCGCTGTCCGCATCGAAACGCAGGCCGCGCGAGGCCGGCAGTTTTTCCCGCTTGCCAAGGTTGTCATAGAGGAACAGGCCGGCGCGGATCATCCAGGCCGGACGCAAGTGCGGGCGGTGCGGCAGGACGAAGCGCATCGGCTTGACGATGTGCGGCGCCTTGGCCAGTAGCACTTCGCGCTCGGCCAGGGCTTCGCGCACCAGGCGGAATTCGTAATGTTCGAGGTAGCGCAGCCCTCCGTGGATCAGCTTGCTGCTGGCCGAGGAAGTGTGGCTGGCGAGGTCGTCGCGTTCGCACAGGAAGACCGACAGCCCACGGCCGGAGGCGTCGGCGGCGATGCCGACTCCATTGATACCGCCACCGATCACGGCAACGTCATAAACCTCGGCGAGTGGGCGGGTGGAGTCGGTCATGGTCATCTCCTTGAAAACGAACGCGTATATTCGAATACGAACATCGTAGCGAAAAAGAATTCCATCTCATAGGGATGAAATGTTCATTTCGTCGATAAAAGAAAATTATCGAATCGATACGAACTTTTGAGTTGTGATGGACTTTCGTTTCGAGAGGGTGCGGCGTGACTGTAGGGTGGGTAAAGCGGCACACCGCTTTTGCGCCTGGCTTGAGGTTCATCCGTGAAACCCACGAGCAGTGCCCGGCGGCAGCGCATTTGGGGGGTTACGGCGCGTGGCGAACGGTGTCAGGCAGCGGCTGCGTTGTGCGCCTGACCCACCCTACGACGAGTGAGCAGGGTTGCAGGACCGTAGGGTGGGTAAAGCGGCACGCCGTTGTGTCGTCGGGATTCGGTGTTCATCCGCGAAACCCACCAGTGGTGTCAGGCGGCAGCACGTTCGGTGGGTTACGGCGCGTGGCGGGCAGTGTCAGGCAGCGGCAGCGGTGTGCGCCTGACCCAGCCTACGACGAGGTGATCAGGGGCGCCCGGTGCTCAGGCGATTACTCGGCGATGACGACCTTGACCTTGCTCGCCGCGAGCAGTTGCGCGAACGGCTCTTCGGGGCGGGTTTCGGTGAACAGGCTGTCGATCTGTTCCAGCGAGCCGAGGCGGGTCATGGCGCTGCGGCCGAACTTGCTGGAGTCGGCGGCGAGGTAGACCTTGCGCGCGTTGTCGATGATCGCCTGGGACACGCGCACTTCCTGGAAGTCGAAGTCCAGCAGGGTGCCGTCCTCGTCGATGCCGCTGATGCCGATCAGCGCGTAGTCGACCTTGAACTGTTTCATGAAGTCCGCGGTGGCCTGGCCGACCACGCCACCGTCGCTGCGCACGGTGCCGCCGGCGATGAGCACGTCGAAGTCGTCCTTGGCGCTGAGGATGTTCGCCACATGCAGGTTGTTGGTGATGATCTTCAGCCCGTGGTGATTGAGCAGGGCATGGGCGATGGCTTCGGTGGTGGTGCCGATGTTGATGAACAGCGACGCCTGGTCCGGCACGTGCGCGGCCATGGCCTCGGCGATGCGGCGTTTTTCGTCGCGCATCTGGCTGGCACGCATGCTGTAGGCGGTGTTCTCGACGCTGGAATCGTACGCCGCGCCGCCGTGGTAGCGACGCAGCAGGCCGACTTCGGCGAGCTGGTTGATGTCCCGGCGGATGGTCTGGGGGGTGACGGCGAAGTGTTGCGCCAGCTCCTCGATGCTGACGTAACCGCGTTCCCGTACCAATTCGAGAATGTTCTGCTGGCGGGGGGCCAAGCTCATTGCGACTTCCTTATTCTGGTGTGGCCCGAAGCATGCCGCAGTCGGCGGCACGATTAAAGAATGTTCGCGGAAAAGAGGCGCGAGTGACGCGTCGGCGGTGCGGTCGTGCAATAGCCCGCTAACCGCGCAGGGTGAATAGCGCCCCATCGATCCACCAGACGGTGCGTCGTCGCGAGGAAAGGCCGGTCCACACCGCGAAGCCGGCGCTGCCCGCAAGCCACGTAGGGTGGATCGCGCCTCATCGATCCACCGGACGGGGCCTCGTCGGGTAGAAAAGGTCCGGCTACCTGCGAAGCCAGGCCCGAGCCATAAACGAAAAGCCCGGCGGGGAAAGGCTTCCGCGCCGGGCTTCGGGGCGTTGCTAGTGCGTTACTCTTCTTCGGCCCAGCCGCGAGTGCGATCCACGGCGCGCTTCCAGCCCTTGTAGAGGGCTTCGCGCTTGGCTTCGTCACAGGCCGGCTCGAACACGCGCTCGATGGTCGCCTTGCGCTTGAGCTCGTCCAGGCCGCTCCAGAAACCGGTCGCCAGGCCGGCCAGGTAAGCGGCGCCCAGGGCGGTGGTTTCCTTCATTTCCGGGCGTTCCACCGGCGTGCCGAGCAGGTCGGCCTGGAACTGCATGAGGAAGTTGTTGGCCACCGCGCCGCCGTCCACGCGCAGCGAGCGCAGGCGTTCGCCGGCATCCTGCTGCATCGCGTCGAGCACGTCGCGGGTCTGGTAGGCGATGGATTCCAGGGCCGCGCGGATCAGGTGGTCGACCTTCACACCGCGGGTCAGGCCGAACAGCGCGCCGCGTGCATACGGGTCCCAGTACGGCGCGCCGAGACCGGTGAACGCCGGCACCAGGTAGACGCCGTTGCTGTCCTGCACCTTGGTGGCGAAGTATTCGGAGTCCAGCGAATCGTTGATCACCTTCAGCTCGTCGCGCAGCCACTGCACGGTGGAGCCACCGTTGAAGATCGCGCCTTCCAGCGCGTAGTTCACCTCGCCGCGCGGGCCGCAGGCGATGGTGGTGAGCAGGCCGTGCTGCGACTGCACGGCTTTCTCGCCGGTGTTCATTAGCAGGAAGCAGCCGGTGCCGTAGGTGTTCTTCGCCTGGCCCGGCTCGACGCACATCTGGCCGAACAGCGCCGCCTGCTGGTCGCCGGCGATCCCGGCGATGGGAATCCCGGTGCTTTGGCCGGAGCCCAGGTAGGCGTGGCCGTAGACCTCGGAAGACGAGCGCACCTCGGGGAGCATTTCGCGCGGGATGTCGAGGGCTTCGAGCATCACCGGGTCCCAGTCGCGCTTGTGGATGTCGAACAGCAGGGTGCGCGAGGCGTTGGTGTAGTCGGTGACGTGGGCCTTGCCCTGGGTCATCTTCCAGATCAGCCAGGAATCCACGGTGCCGAACAGCAGTTCGCCACGCCGTGCGCGCTCGCGGCTGCCTTCGACGTGGTCGAGGATCCACTTGATCTTGGTGCCGGAGAAATAGGGGTCGATCACCAGGCCGGTGGTCTTGCGAATGTGATCGAGCATGCCGTCGCGCTTGAGCTGGTCGCAGATCGCGGTGCTCTGGCGGCTCTGCCAGACGATGGCGTTGTAGATCGGCCGGCCGGTGAGCTTGTCCCAGACGATGGTGGTTTCGCGCTGGTTGGTGATGCCGATCGCGGCGACCTGTTCGTTGCTGATGCCGGCCTGGGCCAGGGCTTCGACGAACACGCCACTCTGCGTGGCCCAGATTTCCATCGGGTCATGCTCGACCCAGCTCGGCTGCGGATAGATCTGCGCGAACTCGCGCTGGGCAACGGTGATCACGTTGGCATTGCGGTCCAGCACGATGGCGCGCGAGCTGGTGGTGCCCTGGTCGAGGGCAACGATGTACTGCTTGTTCTGATCGCTCATGGCAAGTCTTCCTTAGCGGGCTTCGGATGCTCGGGCATCTTTCTGGTTGTTTTCGCCGGTTTCCCAGGTGGCATCCTCGGCTGTGTTGCAGGCTCCCGTACCTACGGGCAGGTGCTTGCAGATCAGCGCCTTGTAGGCGGCGGCGCCCAGGCAGGCGCCCAGTATCGGGGCGAAGATCGGGACCAGGAAGTAGGGGATGTCGCGGTTGCCGGTGAAGGCCACGGAGCCCCAGCCGGCGAAGTAGGTCATCAGCTTGGGTCCGAAATCGCGCGCGGGGTTCATCGCGAAGCCGGTCAGCGGGCCCATCGAGGCACCGATCACGGCGATCAGCAGGCCGATCAGCAGCGGCGCCAGCGGGCCACGGGGCAGGCCGTTGCCGTCATCGGTGAGCGCCATGATCATCGCCAGGAGGATCGCGGTGATCACCATCTCGACGAGGAATGCCTGGCCGACGGACAGCGAGGGGTGCGGGTAGGTGGAGAACACCGAGGCCAGCTGCAGACTGTCGACGCTGCCGCGAACCATGTTGTGCGCTTGTTCGAAATCGAAAAACAGGCTGCTGTACAGGCCGTAGACCAGCGCCGCGCCGCAGAACGCGCCGGCGACCTGGGCGACGATGTAGGCCGGCACCTTGTAGCGCTCGAAACCGCCAAACAGCCAGAGCGCGATCGTCACCGCCGGGCTCAGGTGCGCGCCGGAAACGCCCGCGGTGAGGTACACCGCCATGCTCACGCCGACCCCCCAGATGATGCTGATTTCCCACAGGCCAAGGCTCGCGCCGCCCAGTTTGAGCGCGGCTACGCAGCCGGTACCGAAGAAGATGAATAGGGCGGTGCCGAGGAATTCGGCGATGCATTGACCCTTGAGGGTCGGAAGCGGAACGGTTGGAGTACTCATGCGAGGGAGCCTCTGACGATTGTTGTAGTTGTTTTCCGACCGCAAACCGGGTTCGGAGTTTTTCGTAAATGAAACTTAATTTTAAACCTTTGGCCTGTCAAAGCGAAGAAATCGAACACTCCATAATTGAATACGAACATTGACGCCGCAGGGTTGAACAAGTTTCACCCGGGGTTTCGGAGGCGGGCTCCAGGTCAGGAGTGAGGTGTTCGGGTCGGTTCGCGGGAGCCGTGAAGCGCCGGTGCGCCGGTGGACCGCCGGAGTGCCGGAGTGCCGGCCACCGGATCGCCGGTCGCCGGATCGCCGGCCGCCGGATCGTCGATCCGACCACCGGTTGGGAAGGGATTCAATCGTGAGGCGCGTCGGCCTCGGGCAGGCGCGAGGTCGGCGCCTCGGTTTATTGCGGAGTCACTGGCGCTCGGCGATGGCCCGCTGGTTCGAGCTTGGGATGTCGCCGGGCTCCAGGGCCGTGCCGTTTTCCAGCGCTTCCAGCCATTGCGCCGTGCTCGCCACAGCGGCGAAGCTGCTGTGCATCACCACCGTCATCACCCGGTGAATCTCCTCGGCGCTGACGCTGCCGCAGGCGTTGCTGTAGGGCAGCGAGCCGCTGGCGTCATGCAGCAGCTCGACGTTCCAGCCCAGGTGGTGAGCTTCCAGCGTGGTCGCCAGGTCGCAGTTGTGGGTCATGTAGCCGATCACCGTCAGCGTGTCGATCTGCCGGTCGCGCAGCCAGGCGGCGAGGTCGGTGCCGGTCAGGGCGCTGGCCTGGTTCTTTTCCACGTGATGGTCGCGGGGGCGGCGGGCGATGTCCGGATGCAGCTCGGCCATCTCGCCGCCGCGGGCGAACAGCGGCGAGTCAGGCGCTTCGAGATGCTGGATCACCACCACGGGGATGCCGGTGGCCCGGGCGGCGTCCATGGCGCGGGCGATATTCGGCAGCGACAGCCCGACATCGGGGTATTCGATGCGCAGGTTGCCGGTGATGTATTCGTTCTGCACGTCGATGACGATCAGTGCGCGGTTCGGTGATGCGCTCATGCGGAGCACTCCTCTGTGTGTGAGGGCGCCAGTGTCGTCGGCGTGGAAGGCCTGTTGTGAGTGGCCCGGGCGACGACTTTCGATAGAATCGGGCCAAATTCCGCCCAGGGTTCCTGCATGCAGCCGCACCGCATCGTGGTGGTCGCGTTCGACCAGATCAGCCCGTTCCACCTGTCCGTTCCCTGCCTGGTGTTCGGTGAAACGCCTCCGGCGGACGGCGCCTACGAGCTGCTCGTCTGCGCCGCGGAAGGCGGCCGGTTGAGCACCACCGCCGGTTTCGACATCGCTGTCGCCCATGGCCTGGAGGCATTGGCTGAGGCGCGGACGATCATCGTGCCGAGCTGGCGCGACCCGGACGAGCGGCCGCCGCAGGCGCTGCTGGACGCGCTGATCGCCGCCCACCGGCGCGGCGCGCTGATCGTAGGTCTGTGCCTGGGCGCCTATGTGCTCGCCGCCGCCGGCCTGCTCGACGGGCGTCGCGCTACGACGCACTGGGGATGGGTCGAGGATTTCGCCGCGCGTTTCCCGGCGGTGAAGGTGGATGCCGAGAAGCTCTACCTGGAGGACGGCGATCTGCTGACCTCTGCCGGCACCGCCGCGGGGCTCGATTGCTGCCTGCACCTGCTGCGCAAGGACTGGGGCGCGGAGGTGGCCAACCGGGTGGCGCGGCGTCTGGTGGTGGCGCCGCATCGCCAGGGCGGCCAGGCGCAGTTCATCGAACAGCCGTTGCCAGCCACCTCGCGGGACAACCCCCTGGGCGGCCTGCTCGACGACGTGCGCACCTGCCTGCATCGGCCGCACACGCTGGACAGCCTCGCCGAGCAGGCCGCGATGAGCCGGCGCAGCTTCAGCCGGCATTTCCGCCAGCTCACCGGCAGCACCCTGGGCGACTGGCTACTGGCCGAACGCCTGGCGCTCAGCCAGCGCCTGCTCGAAGGCACCGAACACTCCGTGGAGGCGATCGCCGGGCTGGCCGGCTTCGGCTCCGCGGTATCCCTGCGCCAGCAGTTCGGCCGCGCGTTCGGCGTATCGCCCAGCGCCTACCGGCAGACCTTCCAGGGCCGCGGCTAGGCGGCTCAACCGGCCGCGTGCGCGGCGCCGACTCCGCTGGTGGTCTGCCGGCGGCCTTCGAGACGGCGTTTCACCGCGTGGCGATTCATCTGCAGCTCGCCGCCGTTCTTGGCCGCGGCGCGCCCCCAGTCTTCCAGCAACTCCATGCAGGCGTGGTCGATGTACGGCAGGTGGCTCAGAGGGACGTGGAGGCGGGTGTCTGGCGCAATGCCTTCGAGCACCTTGGCCAGCTTCGGCACCTTGAGGAAGGTGGCGCTGCCGACCAGGCGCAGCTCGGCGTCGCGCTCGCCGTGGCGGATCAGGCTGATCTTCAGCCGCGAGCTGCGCCAGGCCTGCTTGGCCAGCGTCAGGCCGAAGCCGACCAGCACCCCGGTGAGCAGGTCGGTGAAGACGATGGTCAGCGCGGTGGCGAGGTAGATCAACACCGGCATGCGGCCGTAACGGCCGAGGCTGCGCACCGCCTTGAGGTCGACCAGCTTGAACCCGGTGTAGACCAGCACTCCGGCCAGGCTGGCGATCGGGATGCTCTGCAACACGCCCGGCAGCAGCAGGACGAACGCCAGCAGCCAGGCGCCGTGCAGGATCGCCGAGCGGCGGCTGACGGCGCCGGCCTGCACATTGGCCGAGCTGCGTACGATCACGCCGGTCATCGGCAGCGCGCCGACGATGCCGCAGAGCAGGTTGCCGACGCCCTGCGCCGACAGCTCGCGGTCGAAGTCCGAGCGCGCGCCGTTGTGCATGCGGTCCACCGCGGCGGCCGAGAGCAGCGTCTCGGCGCTGGCGATGAAGGCCAGGGCGAGCGCGGCGACCAGCAGGGTCGGGTCGGCCAGTCGCATCAGGCTCGCGGGGGTGATCCAGTCGATCGCGTCGCCGAGGTTGGCCGGCACGTCGACGCGTTTCACCTCGAGCGCGAACCACAGGCTCACCGCCGTCATCAGCGCCACGCCGATCAGCGCGCCCGGCAGGAAACGCAGTGCCTGCGGGCGCAGCTTCTCCCAGCCGAACATCGCCGCCATGGTGCCGAGGCCGAGCAGCGCGGCGTCCAGGCCGAAGCCGCCGCCGAGCACCGGCAGGGCTTCGCCCAGCGCGCCGGGGAAGGCCGTGAGGTTGTCCAGGCCGGAGGCCTTGGGCGTCGCGTCGAGCATCACATGGACCTGCGACAGGACGATGAGGATGCCGATGCCGGCGAGCATCCCGTAGACCACCGCCGGCGCCGTGACGCGGAACCAGCAGCCCAGGCGCAGGCGCCCGGCGAGCAGCTGGATCGCCCCGGCGAGCACCAGCACCGGGCCGAGCGCGGCCAGGCCGTGGGTGCGGATCAGTTCGAAGACCAGTACGGCGAGACCGGCAGCGGGGCCGCTGACCTGCAACGGCGAACCGGCGAGGAAACCGACCACCAGGCCACCGATGATCCCGGTGATCAGGCCCTTGGCCGGCTCCATGCCGGAGGCGATGGCGATGCCCATGCACAGCGGCAAGGCGACGAGGAACACCACCACCGACGCCAGGGCGTCGCGGGGCAGGGAGGACTTGATTGAGTCGAGCATGCACTTTCTCCACATTCTTCGGAGTTCACCCGCGATCCGTTGTGCGTATGCCCTGCGCAGAGGGAAGTCGCCCAGGCAGCATGTCCGACGGGTACATGCGCTTGCCGGGCGGCTTCCGTCTTGCCGGACCTCGACTCGCGAGAGCGTGGCGAATTCCTTGGCGCGAACGGATTCGGATACCGGTTTTCACGGGCATCGGCGGCAATCAGGGTGTGTGGGGACGTTTTGTCCGGCCAGTCGTTACGGCTGCTGGCGTTGGGGTTTCGGCGCCCCGTCGGGGCGGGACGCCGAAAGGGGAGTGCCCGTCAGGACGGGCGATATCGCGGTTTGGGCGTGGCCATCGGCAGCGGATGGTCGGCATCGATCGGCAGGTAGGCGCCCTGTTCGGCATCGTACGCGCGGATAGCGCTGGTCTCGATGTCGTAGACCCAGCCATGGATGAACAACTGGCCGCTGGCCAGGCGCGAGGCGACGGAAGGGTGGGTGCCCAGGTGCTGCAACTGGGCGACCACGTTTTCCTCGGTGAGCACGCCGAGGGAATCCTGGCCGGCGCAATGCGGGCAGTTGTCCTCGACCACCGTCTTCGCCACTTCGGCGTGGCGCAGCCAGGCCTTTACGGTGGGCATCTTTTCCAGCGATTGCGGGTTGAGCACCGCCTTCATCGCGCCGCAGTCCGAATGCCCGCAGATGATGATGTGCTTCACCCCCAGCGCCAGCACCGCGTACTCGATGGCGGTGGAGACGCCGCCGTTCATCTGCCCGTACGGCGGCACCACGTTGCCGACGTTGCGGGTGACGAAGAGGTCGCCGGGCGAGCTCTGGGTGATCAGCTCGGGAACGATGCGCGAGTCGGCGCAGGTGATGAACATGGCGCGCGGCTGCTGGGCGCCGGCGAGCTTCTTGAACAGCGCTTCCTGTTCGGGGAACACCTCGTTTCGGAAACGCAGGAAGCCATCGACGATGTGCTTGAGCGATTCATCCGCGGTTTCCTGCGGCATCGCAGCCAGGGCTTCTGGGGTGGGGCGGTTACCGGGCATAGGGACCTCGTTAACGTTCTATCGGCCGGGCGGCTGGCACATCTGCAGACGCTCGGCGGTGGTTGGGGTTCCGTAGCAGTCGGACTGCGCGAAAGACGAAAGCGACTCTAAGCGACCAAACTTAAATGAACCTTAAAAGCCGCCTGGCGAAGCGCCAGCACGCGTGCGCGCAGCCCTGACCCGAAGCGTAGACGTCGGCAGGCCGCCGGCGAATCACGTGTCATTTCCAGATCGCGCCGTACAGCGCTTCTGTAAGGGGCGCGCGCGCCGAACGGGCGCATGACGGCTCACTCGCCCTCGGCGAAGCTGCGCAGGGTGTCGCCTTCCATGCGGTAGCGAATCCACTCGCCCTGCGCGCTGGCGCCGATGGATTCGTAGAAGCGGATGGCCGGCTCGTTCCAGTCCAGCACGCTCCACTCCAGGCGCCCGCAGTCGTGGGCACAGGCCTCGCGGGCCAGGTGACGCAGCAACTGCTTGCCGGCGCCGCTGCCGCGTTGCTGCGGGGTGACGTAGAGGTCTTCGAGGTAGATGCCGTTGCGCCCGAGCCAGGTCGAATAGCTGAAGAAGTACACCGCGTAACCGATCGGCTCGCCGTCGCGCAGGCAGATCAGCGCGCGCGCCGACGCGCCGTCGGCGAACAGGCTGCGCTGGATATCTTCCAGGCTCGCCACCACTTCGTGACGGGCGCGCTCGTACTCGGCCAGTTCGACGATGAAGGCAAGGATCTGCGCGGCATCGGCGGGCTGCGCGGGGCGGATTTCCAGGGTCATGGCGGTCTCGATGAATTGAGGGGCGCCCATGCTAGCGGCTAGGAGGAAGGCCCGGAAGCCTCGGGCGGCCCTGTTCGGGCGCCAGTGTGAATGTCCAGTCGTAGGGTGGGCTTCAGCCCACGCGATGCGCTGATGCGTGGGTTGCCCGAGGCCCACCCTACGAAGCCGGGGGCGCGGTGGGGCGTTCAGCCGCGGTGGGGGATGTCCAGGCCGCGGATCACGGCCGGGCGTTCTACGAAGGTTTGCAGCACGCGGGCGACGTTGGCGAAGTTTTCGAACTCCACCAACTCGCCGGCGCCGTAGAAGCCGATCAGGTTGCGTATCCAGGGGAAGGTCGCGATGTCGGCGATGCCGTACGCCTCGCCCATGATCCACTGGCGACCTTCCAGGTGCTTGTCAAGAACGCCGAGCAGGCGCCGGGATTCGGCGACGTAGCGGTCGCGCGGGCGCTTGTCCTCGATGTCCTTGCCGGCGAACTTGGTGAAGAAGCCGAGCTGGCCGAACATCGGGCCGATGCCGCCCATCTGGAACATCAGCCACTGGATCGCCTGGTAGCGTTCGGCCGGGTCGGCGGGCAGCAGCTGGCCGGTCTTCTCGGCCAGGTAGATGAGGATGGCGCCGGATTCGAACAGCGCCAGCGGCTTGCCGCCGGGGCCGTCGGGATCGAGGATCGCCGGGATCTTGTTGTTCGGGCTGAGGGAGAGGAACTCCGGCGTCATCTGGTCGTTCTTCTCGAAGCTGACCAGGTGTACCTCGTAGGGCAGGCCGATCTCTTCGAGCATGATCGACACCTTGACCCCGTTGGGCGTGGGCAGCGAGTAAAGCTGCAGGCAGTCCGGCCGGGTCGCCGGCCATTTGCGGGTGATCGGGAACGCGGAAAGTTCGGGCATGGGAGCCTCCATGGGCGGGGTGTGCGTTCTACCTTAGCAAGGCCCGGCCACCGCGCGCACCGCCCTGGGGTTTGCCGGCGGCCGAGGCGGGCGGTAGCCTCTGTGGATTCCATCCTGCCAGGAGCAGCACATGAGCCTGTACGGTGACTACGATCCGCAGAACATCTTCGCCAGGATCATTCGTGGCGAGGCGCCCTGCCACAAGGTCTACGAGGACGACGACGTGCTGGCCTTCCTCGACGCCTTCCCGCAGTCGCGCGGGCATACGCTGGTGATTCCCAAACGGGCGACGGCGCGCAACCTGCTGGAAATCGACGCGGACACCTTGGGCAAGCTGATCCTGGTCGCCCAGCGCCTCACCGGCGTGCTGATCGACGAATTGCAGGCCGAGGGCGTGCAGGTCGCCCAGTTCAACGGCGCGCCCGCCGGGCAGACCGTCTACCACCTGCACTTCCACCTGATTCCGCGCTGGTCCGCCAGCAGCCTGGGCGCGCATGCCCAGAACAAGGCCGAGCCGGCGGAACTTGCCGCACTAGCGGCGCGGCTGGTCGAGCGCCTGCAGGGCTGAACGCGGGCGGCTAATCCGAGCCGATGCGCACCGTGCGGGTCAGCTCCTCGAACAGCGTCTGCACCGAGCGCAAGGCACGGCAATCCGGGCGGGTGAGCAGCCAGAGTTCGCAGTCGCATCCGCCCAGCGGCTCGCTCAGGCGTACCAGGCCGTCGAAATCCCCGGCGAGAAAATCCG
Organism: Pseudomonas sp. PS02288; assembly: GCF_029959715.1. Taxonomy (NCBI): domain Bacteria; kingdom Pseudomonadati; phylum Pseudomonadota; class Gammaproteobacteria; order Pseudomonadales; family Pseudomonadaceae; genus Pseudomonas; species Pseudomonas sp. PS02288. The sequence goes on from NZ_JASCPA010000029.1 coordinate 12,797, forward strand.
ACAGCGCCGCCACGCCCAGTCCTGCCTGGGTGAGTTGCGCCACCGAGAGCATGCTGCTGCAACGGTAGGCGGGCACTACGCCGGGATAGCGCTGGCGACGCCAGACCACGGTGGCGTGGTCCGGCATCGAATCGTCCGGGGCGATCCAGGGCAACCGCGCCGGGTCGCGTGAGGCCGGCTGGCGATACTCCTCGCGGCCGTAGACCGCATAGGACACGGTGCCCAGGCAGCGCCCGACCAAGTGCTCCGGCGGCGAATTGGTCAGGCGCAGGGCGATGTCGGCGTCGCGCCGGCTGAGGTTGGCGAATTCGTTGGAGGTCGCCAGCTCCAGCGTCAGCGCCGGATAGCTCGGCATGAAGCGCGCCAGCGCCGGCAGCAGCAGGCTGTGCAGCACGGCGTCGGTGCAGGTCAGGCGCACCGTCCCGCTGACCACCTGTTCACCCTGTTCCAGCGCCACCCGCGCGGCGTCCAGCGCCTGCTCGGCACGCTCGGCCTGTTCCGCCAGCGCCTGTGCGGCGCCGGTCGGCAGGTAGCCGCGGCGGCTCTTCTCGAACAGCGCGATGCCCAGGGCCGCCTCCAGCCGCCGCACCGAGCGAAATACCGTGGAAACGTCGACCTGGAGCATCTCCGAGGCCCGTGCCAAGGAGCGTCCGCGGACCAGCGCGAGGACCAGGGAGAGATCGGAATGATCGAGTCGATATTGCATCGGTGCACACTTCGATTGTCTGGATGCCAATACTTGTTGCGTCAACGCCATCTTATAGTGGCCCTCGGACGGCACGCCAGAGGACCTGGCCCAGACGAGGAGGCATGCGCATGTACAGCACCAACCACGTGAAGATCGCCCTGATCGGCGAGCGTAGCGACACCATCACCGCGCATCGTGCGATCCCGCTGGCGCTGCAACTGGCCGCCGACACGCTGCGCATTCGCGTCGATCACGACTGGCTGTCCACCGACGGTATCGGCGACGGTCAGCGCCTCGGCGATTACGACGGCATCTGGTGCGTGCCCGGCAGCCCCTACGCGGATACCGAAGGCGCACTGCGCGCGATCCGCTTCGCCCGCGAGAACAACGTGCCCTTCCTCGGAACCTGCGGCGGCTTCCAGCATGCGCTGCTCGAATATGCGCGCCATTCGCTGGGCTGGAACGCCGAGCACGCCGAGCTGTCGCCGCAGGCCGAGCAGCCGCTGATCGCGCCGCTCAGCTGCGCGCTGCTGGACGCCTCGCGCCGGGTGCGCCTGGTGTCCGGCACGCAGATCGCCGAGCTCTACGGCGTGCTGGAAATCACCGAGGAATACCTCTGCCGCTACGGCCTCGACGCCGCCTTCCGCGAGCCGCTGCTGGCGCACAGCCTGCGCGCGTCCGGGCATGACGAAGGTGGCGAAGTGCGCGCCATCGAGCTGCAGGACCATCCGTTCTTCCTCGCCACCCTGTTCCAGCCCGAACGCGCCGCGCTGGCCGGGCGCCTGCCGCCGGTGGTCGCTGGCCTGGTCGGCGCCTGCGCGGTGCAGGCCGCCCACGAGGCGAAGCTGGCCTCGTGATCGCCGCGACGCCCATGCCACCGTACTACGCGGTGATCTTCACCTCGCAACGCCGCGACGGCGACCAGGGTTATGCCGAAACGGCCGCGCGGATGCTCGAACGGGCGCAACGCCAGCCGGGTTTTCTCGGCGTCGAGTCGGCGCGCGAGGATGGCCTGGGGATCACCGTGTCCTATTGGGAAAGCGAGGCGGCGATTCGCGCCTGGCGCGAGGACCTGCAGCACAGCGCCGCCCGCGAGCGGGGCCGGGCCGACTGGTACAGCGCCTTCACCGCGCGCATCGCCAGGGTCGAGCGCGACTACGGTTTCACGCAGGCGGAAACATCCGGATCGGCAAATCCGCTGCGCTGATGGCACCGTTGATCGCAAAATGCTGTCATAACGTCCGTCAGCACTTCGCCCATGCCCGTGGAGGGAACCCATGCGATTGATCTACGCAGCACTGCCCCTGTTGTTTCTCGCCGGTTGTTCGTCCGTTCCCGCCGAAAACCCCACCGAAATCCCCAGCGACCGCGTGATGGCATTCCAGGAGCCGGTGCAGGGCGGCGGCACGCTCTACGTGCACCGTGACTTCGGCAAGATCGGTGGCGGCTGTCACGTCGCGCTGTCGGTGGACCGCAAGCCGGCCGCGCGCATCCGCGTCGGCGAAATGGTCAGCTTCCAGCTGCACCCGGGCCAGCACGTGGTCGGCATCGGCATCGACGAGCAGGACGGCGGCTTGTGCAGCATGGGTCGCCTGTTGCGCGAGGAGCTGGCCACCGTGAAGGCCGGCGAAACCGTCCGCTACCGCATCGTCAGCGAAGCCTCCAGCGGCTTCGATATCAAGCCCGACGACGACCGCTGAACCCTTTCGCCGGACAATAAAAAGGCCGCTCGTGAGCGGCCTTTTTCGTCATTCGGATTTTTACTTGGCGATGGCCAGGTCGGATTCCTTTACCCCGGTCTTGCCCTGTTCCGCGTCCACCAGGTTCAGTTTGCTGCGGGCAGAGAGCACGCCCATCTTCACTTCCTGCCAGACGAAGGTCGGTTTGCCAGCCAGCGTATTCACTTCCAGCGTGGCGGTGTTTTCCGCTTCGGAGGTGATGGTGTGCTTGCCCGGCGCCACTTCCTTGAACAGGTAGGTCTTGGCGGCGGTCTGGCCGATGGCCTGGCCGTCGATGGCGACGTCCATCTTCACCGCGGCGCCCATGCTTTCGTTGCGATAGACGTAGATGGCGGACTTGTCCGGCGCGACCTGGAAAGTCTTCAACGCGGCATCTTGGGCCGGATCGCCTTTCGGCACCGAGGCGCAGCCGCCAAGGGTCAGGAGGGCGGTGGCAACAACGATCAGCTTGTACATGCGAATTCCTTGATTCGGATCGATAACGGTCAGGCTTGCGATTGCAGAGCCTGGGCTTCCTGCAGCAAAGGCGTGGGGCGGGGAGAGATACGGAAGGCTTCCTGCCTGCGGGCGCGTCACTGCCGGCGGCGACGTTAATCCAGGCCGCAGGGCATTTACAAGTGCTGGCGAGCAGGCATGAAAAAGCCGGCCGCGAGAGGCTCGGGCCGGCTTCCTTCGGGTTTCGCGCTCAGCTCTGTTCGCTGGTTTTTCCACCCCATTCGAGGAAGCGGATCTTGTGCACTTCGCCCTTGCTGTCCTGGTAGACCAGGATCGTCGGGACCACGCCGGTCTTGCCGGTGTTGTCGGTGCGATGCAGGACCTGTTTGACGTCCAGTTGCATGCCGTACTGGTAGTCCACCGGCGGTATATCTGAGCCGGGCTGCGCGTCGGTGGCGAAGGCGAAGGGGGCGAAGCTGGAGATTACGGTGGAGATGACGCTGGCGATTTTCATGGTTCGATCCTCGAATTAGCTCGACAGTAGTGGGCGGGAGCACTGGCAGCGTATGAGTCGTCAGGTTTCTCGACGGGTCGCTGCGGCAGGCGTCCTGTACTGCTCACGGTTGAATAAAAACATTCGGCCCGGAGATTGAGAAATCGATGGTCCTGCTATTGGTCATCAGCGTGATCGATGGATGCGTACTGACCTGCATCAAGGGTTCGGCAATGAGCGACCGGCTGATGGACGGGTGGGTTCAGGTCTGTCTGGATCGCCCGGCCTGCAAGGCGCGACGTCAGCGATAGCGCGCGAGGATGGCCTCGAACTCGCCGTCCACGCTCATCCGCACCAATGCCCGCAGCAGTGTGTGGGCGGGCACGTCCGGCTCGTCGCGGACGATGCAGGCGACGATGTCCGAGGCGACCACGCCGAGCTTGTGCAGCGTCTGGCCATTGGCGTGCGTGCGGTCGTACCAGTCGAGGGTCAGCTCGTTGCTGACGGCGTAGCGGTCACGCGCGGCGGTGAGTTTCGCCAGCACCAGCTCCTGGGTACGCGCGTCGTCGCGGCGCAGCGCACCGCTGGCGAAGGCCGATTCCAGCGTGGGATAGACGAAACCGAGCACGGTGCCGATGGCTTCGCCCGGTGGCGGCTGGCGAGGCAGGTTCGCCCCGGCGCCCACCAGCACGTCGCGGTTGACCATGAAGGGCACGCTCCAGATGTACTGGTGCGTGGATTCCTTCAGCCACGCCGGATTGACGTCGCAACGCACGTCGATTTCGCCGCGCACCAGCATCTGCTGCACGCGCAGCCGGGGCAGCACCATGAGCTGCGCGCGGCGCCCGACCTTCTCGGCGAGGCGCGTCTGCAGGTCGTAGAGAATGCCTCCGGTGGCCTGTCCGTCCTCGATGCGAACCATGGGCATCGTCGAGCTTTCGCTGATCGAGAAACGCAGCGGGCGCTCCGCGGCGGTGAGCGGGTTGCAGAGGACCAGCAGGGCGAGAGCGATTCGGCGCATGGTTCCGTCTGGGCCTGGCATCGAAGGGCGCCCAGCTTAGCGAGAAAACGCGTTCGCAGTCTTGGTCGTCCGTGCAGCGGGCGCCGTCGTGGTGGCGCGCGTGAATACCGGCGTCGTCGGCGTCCGGGCCTGCGGGCAGCCTGGTTTTTCTGTACGGCGAGCGGCTCGGCGAGGAACCCCACGAATGCGGCGGTTGCCTATAGCTCGACTCCAGCCCCAGGAAAAGACCATGAAGGACGATGACGATACCCCACCGCGCGACGGGACCAGGACGCGCCGTGACAAATCCGGCGATGTCGTCGAGGAACGGAGCGAGACGGGCAACGACCTTTCCGCCGAGGAGGAGCGCGAGGTCGAGAAGAACCAACTGCCGCGTGCGCAGGTGCTGCATGAAGTCATTCGCACGCAGGGCGATCACGAACTTGGCCGCAGCCTGGCGGCGCTCTGGTGGTCGGCGCTGGCGGCGGGCCTGACCATAGGCCTGTCGCTGATGGTGATGGGCCTGCTGCGGGCCAACGTCGGCGAGCATCCGCTGGCGACGCTGATCACCAGCCTCGGCTACCCGGTGGGCTTTCTCGCGGTGATACTCGCGCGCCAGCAGCTGTTCACCGAGAACACCCTGACCGCCGTGCTGCCGGTGATGAGCGATCCGACCCGCACGCATTTCATGCAGTTGCTGCGGCTGTGGTCGGTGGTGCTTTTCGGCAACCTCTGCGGCACCCTGCTGTTCGCCTTCGCGATCCTCCATCTGCCGATCTTCAACGAGGCGGCGGACAAGGCGTTTCTCGAAATCGGCAGGGAGGTGATGGAAAACGACACCTACCCGATGTTCGCCAAGGCCATCGTTTCCGGCTGGATGATCGCCACCATGGTCTGGCTGATTCCGGCGGCGGAAGGGGCGAAGATCTGGGTCATCGGCATCATCACCTATGCCATGGCGCTGGGCAGTTTCAGCCACATCGTGGTCGGCTCGGCGGAGGTCGGCTACCTGATGTTCAACGGCGAGATCGGCGGGTCCGAGTTCATCTTCCACTTCGCCCTGCCGACCCTGGCCGGCAACATCGTCGGCGGCAGCTTCATCTTCGCCCTGATCGCCCACGCGCAGATTCGCAGCGAGTGACGGCGCGGCTCCAGCGCCTCAGGCGCGCGCGTCGAAGCTGTCGCTACGCGCCATCGTCCACATGCGCTGGTAGAACTCGCTCTCGATCGGCCCGTCGAGCAACTCGCCGGGCTTGAGGAACACGTGCTGCTGCGAGAACAGCTTGATCTCGGTGGCGGACACACGCCGCACCAGGTGCCGGGCGTCCAGTTGCGCGGGGTGCTCTAGGCCGGCGGCGGCGAGCATTTCGGCCAGCGCGCGCAGCGTGTTGCGGTGGAAGTTGTAGACCCGCGAGGCCTTGTCCTCGACCACCAGCGCGCGCTGGCGCAGCGGGTCCTGGGTGGCGACGCCGGTGGGGCATTTGTTGGTGTGGCAGCTCTGCGACTGGATGCAGCCGATGGCGAACATGAAGCCACGCGCCGAGTTGGCCCAGTCCGCGCCGATGGCCAGCACGCTGGCGATGTCGAACGCACTGACGATCTTGCCGCTGGCGCCGAGCCTGATCTTGTCGCGCAGGTTGATTCCGACCAGGGTGTTGTGGACGAACAGCAGGCCCTCGCGCATCGGCACGCCGATATGGTCGGTGAACTCCAGCGGCGCGGCGCCGGTGCCGCCTTCCTTGCCGTCGACGACGATGAAGTCGGGCAGGATGCCGGTCTCCAGCATGGCCTTGGCGATGCCCATGAATTCCCACGGGTGGCCCAGGCAGAGCTTGAAGCCGACCGGTTTGCCGCCGGACAGCTCGCGCAGCCGAGCGACGAAGTGCAACAGGCCTGTCGGCGTGTCGAAGGCGCTGTGGCGCGACGGCGACACGCAGTCCTCGCCCATCGGTACGCCGCGGGTCTCGGAGATTTCTAGGGTCACCTTGTGCTTGGGCAGGATGCCGCCGTGGCCGGGCTTGGCGCCCTGCGACAGCTTGATTTCGATCATCCGCACCTGCGGACTGGCGGCCTGTTCGGCGAAGCGTTCCGGGTCGAAATGGCCGTCGCTGGTGCGGCAGCCGAAGTAGCCGCTGCCCAGTTCCCAGGTCAGGTCACCGCCGTGTTCGCGGTGGTACGGGCTGATGCTGCCCTCGCCGGTGTCATGGGCGAAGTTGCCCAGCTTGGCGCCCTTGTTCAGCGCGCGGATGGCGTTGGCGCTGAGCGAGCCGAAGCTCATCGCGGAGATGTTGAACAGCGAGGCAGAGTAGGGCTGGCGGCACTGCGGACCGCCGATCAGCACGCGAAAATCGTCCGGATTGCCCAGCGGCGCCGGGCGCATCGAGTGGCCGATGAACTCGAAGCCGTCCTGGTAGACGTCGAGCAGCGTGCCGAACGGCTTGTCGCCGGCCTCGTTCTTCGCCCGCGCATAGACCAGCGAACGCTGGGCCCGGGAGAACGGCAACTGCTCGCCGTCGCCTTCGAGCAGGTACTGGCGGATTTCCGGGCGAATCGCCTCGAACAGGTAGCGGATGTTGCCGATCACCGGATAGTTGCGGCGCACTGCGCGGTGCGGCTGTGCCAGGTCGAGGAGGCCGACCAGGCTGAGCGCGGCGCTGATCAGGGTGAATGGCCAGAGCCACTCGTGGCCAAGGAAGAAGGCGCTGATGACGGTGAACAGCACACAGAAGGCGAACACGGCGTAACGGCTGAGCAGCGACAGGTTCATGCAGGCTCCGTAATCACGGGGGGCGGGCGGCGGGCGGCCGCCACGTTTCGTTGGGAAGCGCAACGCGCAGGGTCGGGTGGTCCCGATTCTGCAGATGCAGACTACGTGGCTGGCGCCCGGATCGCACCCCGGCCTTTCACACAAGGGCCTGGTCCTATCGGATATAGTGGCGGCAGTCCTTTCGCAAGACCTCGACGTGCACGATCCCATCACTTCCGATAAAGCCGGCCTTTCCTTCGTCCGTCGCGCGTTTTTGCCGCGCGCCATCGGGCTGGGCACGGGTTTCCTGTGCGTGGCGGTGGTGCTTTGGGAACGCCAGTCGCCGATCTGGCTGTGGGTGCTGCTCGTGGCGTTTTCCTACGGCTGGCCGCTGCTGGCCTACTGGATGGCGTTGCGCTCGCGCTCGCCCTACGTGATCGAGCGGCGCCAGGTGCTGTTCGACTCGCTGATGGGCGGCTTCTGGATCGCCAGCATCGGCTTCAACGTGCTGCCGACGGTGATGATGCTGTCGATGCTGGCGATGAACAACACCGCCGCAGGCGGCGTGCGCTTCGTGCTGCGGGGCATGGCGATGCAGGCGCTGGGGATGGTCGTCTCGGTACTGCTGCTGGGTTTCAGCTTCACCCCGCAGATCAGCCAGCAGATTCTCTACGCCTGCCTGCCGATGCTGGTCATTCATCCGCTGACCATCGGCCTGGTGCTCTATCGGCTGGCGATCCAGCTCGGCCAGCACAAGCGCACGCTGCGCGTGCTGAGCCGCACCGACAGCCTGACCGGGCTGTTCAATCGACGTTACTGGAGCGAGCAGGCGAGCCTGGTGTTCGATGACTGCCGCGCGCGTGGTCAGGCCGCCAGCCTGGCGCTGATCGATGTCGATCACTTCAAGTCGAGCAACGACCGCTACGGCCATATCGCGGGCGACGAGGTGTTGCGCGAGGTCGGCCGCTGCATCCAGCGCAACCTCAGGCTGACGGATATCGCCGGGCGCTACGGCGGCGACGAATTCTGCGTGCTGCTGCCGGATACCGAATCGGGCGAGGCCCTCGCGGTGCTCGAACGCCTGCGCGAAGAAATCACCAGCCTGGCGTTCAGCCAGGCGGATGGGCTGAGCGTCAGCCTGAGCATCGGCATCGCCGGTTTCCATACCGGGCTGGAGGATGCCCAGGCCTGGCTGAAGAGGGCGGACGAGGCGCTGTACCGCGCCAAGGAACTGGGGCGCAATCGCGTGGTGGCGGCGGCGGGCTAGCCGGCCGAACGGTCTCGCCCGAGCAGGGCACGTTCGAGCAGCGCGGGCGTATCCTGCGCGCCCATCGCCTGCGCCGCGGCCATCGCGGTGACGCCATTGGCGTCGCGCGCCGCCGGGTCGGCTCCCTGCCTCAGCAGCAACTCGACGATATCGGTGCGGTTGAACATCGCCGCCATCATCAGCGCGGTCTTGCCGTCCGGCGAGGCGCCGTCCACATCGGCGCCGTGCTCCAGCAGCAGCGTCGCCATCGCCAGGTCGCCCTTGAAACCGGTGCCGGCCAGCGGCGTCTGCCCGCGGTCGTTGGCGAGATTGGCGTCGGCGCCGTGTTGCAGCAGCACGCGCGCGGCGTCCTGGTGGCCGTGGTAGCTGGCGAGCATCAGCAAGGTATCGCCCTTGTGATTGCGCAGGTTGGCCGGCAGCCCGCTGTCCAGCAGCCGGGCGAGCATCGTGGCATCGCCGTTGCGGGCGACATCGAAGACCTGGTTGGCGAATTCCTGTTCTTCCTCGGGTGTCATCGGTGCGGCGGCAGGGCGCGCGTTCGGGTTCGACATGCGGGTCTCCGTTGTTGGTATCGGTGGGGCGGCGCGATTGGCGCCCCCTGTTATCGACAGCGCGCGCGTGCGCTGGTGCTGTGTCGCACAGCCTGACATCGGCGCCGCCAGGGCGCTCATTGCAAGAGGCTATGGTTCCGGTAGAGGCGTCGGGTCATCGTCGAAACCGCGCCTGCCGCGCCCGAGAGGGAATTTTCGCGGTTTTCGGGCACAATGGCGGCTAGTCTAAAGCCAGGGTCCGTTGCCGTTTCATGCCGAACCGCGTGGCTGCGATGAAACGGCAACAGCCCTTTGGAACACCCCAGAATTAAAAGAGGAACGACCGTGCATAACGTCGTGATCAGCGGTACCGGCCTGTATACCCCTGCCCAGAGCATTTCCAACGAAGAGCTGGTGGCGTCCTTCAATGCCTACGTGGCGCAGTTCAACGCCGACAACGCCGACGCCATCGCGCGTGGCGAGGTCGAGGCGCTCGGCGAATCCAGCGTTGCCTTCATCGAGAAAGCCTCGGGGATCAAGAGCCGCTTCGTCATCGACAAGGCCGGCATCCTCGACCCGCAGCGCATGGTGCCGAGCATTCCCGAGCGCTCCAACGAGGAGTGGGGCATTCTCTGCGAGATGTCCGTGGCCGCCGCGAAGGAGGCCCTGCAGCGCGCCGGCAAGACCGCCGCCGACATCGACGGGGTGATCGTCGCCTGTTCCAACCTGCAGCGTGCCTACCCGGCGGTGGCCATCGAGGTTCAGGCCGCGCTGGGCATCCAGGGCTGGGGCTACGACATGAACGTCGCCTGTTCCTCGGCGACCTTCGGCATCCAGGCCGCCTGCAACGCCATTCAGGTCGGCCAGGCCAAGGCGATCCTGCTGGTCGATCCGGAAATCTGCACCGGCCACCTCAACTTCCGCGACCGCGACAGCCACTTCATCTTCGGCGACGCCGCCACCGCGGTGATTCTAGAGCGCGCCGACCTGGCGACCTCGGAGCACCAGTGGGACGTGATCAGCAGCAAGCTGCTGACCCACTTCTCCAACAACATCCGCAACAACTTCGGCTTCCTCAACCGCGCGGCAGGGGACGAGTCGGCGAGCGACCCGGACAAGCTGTTCGTCCAGGAAGGCCGCAAGGTGTTCAAGGAAGTCTGCCCGATGGTGGCCGAGCTGATCGGCGCGCACCTGGCCGAGAACGACCTGCCGGTCGGCGACGTGCAGCGCTACTGGCTGCACCAGGCGAACCTGAACATGAACCTGCTGATCATCCGCCGCCTGCTCGGCCGCGATGCGGAGCCGCACGAGGCGCCGGTGATCCTCGACACCTACGCCAACACCAGCTCGGCCGGTTCGGTGATCGCCTTCCACAAGTACCAGGACGACATGCCCAAGGGCAGCCTCGGCGTGCTCAGCTCGTTCGGCGCCGGCTATTCGATCGGCAGCGTGATCCTGCGCCGTCGCTAAGCTTTTCGCAGGCACAAAAAAGCGGGGAATGCCGGTGTCCGGCATTCCCCGCTTTGCATTGCGTGTCGCGGTCAGAACTTGGCTTCGAGGTCGAGTTGCATGGTGTCGACATCGCCCTCGCCAGCCGCGGCGCCCAGCCAGGCGTCCTTGGCTTTCAGGTAGCTGGCCGCCACGGCGAAGTTCTTGTCGATGTCGTAGCTGACCTTGACCTTGTGGCCCTTGCCGCCGGTGTTGCCGTTGCCGAAGTCGGAATCGGTGAAGGCGCCGACCACCGAGTTGCGTTCCACGTCGCGGTAGTTGTAGTCCAGGCCAAAACCGAAGACCTTGGTCTTCACGCCGAACAGGTAGGCGGTATCTTCCTTGCCCACGGTGGGGGTGGTCTCGGCATCGGCGTTCTTGACGTACTGGCCGTAGAACGACAGCGGCAGCGCCAGGCCGGTCAGGTCTACCTGGCCGAACCCTTCGTAAAGCTGGAACTCATTGCTGCCGGCGGCGTTGCCGTTGATTGCCAGGGTGTTGGTGTCGTCGTCGTTGTCGAAGGCGTAGAGGCTGCCGCCCAGGGTCACTTTCAGATTGTCGGCCGGGGCGAAGCGGATGCCGGCCTGCCCGGTGTACATGCGCAGGTCGTGCTCGAACTGATAGCCCTCGCCGTCGACGTTGTCCTGCAGGATGTAGTAGCCGGTGCTGCCGAAGAGCTCGGTCTTGCCGGCCAGCGGCATCTTGTAGGTGACGGCCAGGCCTTCGGGGTTGAGGTCGCCGTCCCAGATAACGTCGCCCATGCTGACCCACTGTTGCGGCATCTTGCCGCCGACCAGATGCAGGTCCTTGATGTCGGTGGGGTGATAGTCGAGATAGGCCTGGTCCAGCCAGAACGACTTCTGGCTCATCCCGGCCAGGCTCTGGTTGGTGGAACGGCCATCGCCGCTGGTGCCGCTGCCGGTGGCCAGGCGGATGCCGGCGTCCACTTGCGGGTTGATTTCGCTGTACACGCCGAAACGGGCGCGAACGCGCTGGCGGTCCTGATCGCCGGCGATCTTGGTGGCACCATCGGCGTCCACGCTTTCGTGACGCAGGCGGATGTCGCCCTTGATGGTGGTCCGCGCCGCCCAGGCCAGTTTCTGATCGTATGCGCTCTGCTTCTTGGCCTGGGTTTCGGCCGCGGCCTGCTGGGCTTCCTTGTCGGCAGCCAGTTCGACCGATAGGTCGGTGTACTGCTCGGCGGTAATCGCGCCGTTGGCACGCAGCATTTCCAGCAGTTTGGCGTCGACCGCGGCACTGGCCGGGTTACTGACGGCCATCAGAATGCTGGTGCACAGGCCGGCCCCGGTGAGTGTGGAAACTAAACGCATGAACTTCTCCCTATCGAAATGAAGGTCGGCAATTGGCCAATCCCAAGATGACGCGCTTGCGGAGGGCGCTTGGCAGTCAGCGCGGGGTCTCCGAAAACCTGCGCAAGTATTCCGAGGGCTCATGACACATTGATGTCCAACTGATGGCTCGCGTGTGACAGCACCGCTCTGCAACCCGCGAAACAGAGCCTTCACGATCGAAAAGGAGGTCGCAGCCCTTGTATTCAGAGGCTTTGGCGAATTTCGGCAGAGGTGAAAAATTCGTGAAATTTCTTTCTCCGGGGCAGTGCGTCGCACCTGGCCGAGGCCGTTGACGAAGCTTTTGGCCACCTGACCTGCCGGCTACGCGATACTGGTGTTCACTTCGTGTCTTCCTGGGGGCCTGCATGGCGTTGCATGTCGTTTCGAGCCTTGCCGAATTGCCGGCCAAGCAATGGGATGCCCTGTTGCCGGAGCCGCAGCCGTTCCTGCGCCACGCGTTTCTTTCCGCGCTGGAGCTCAGTGGCAGTCTGGGGGAAGGCTCCGGTTGGGCCGCCGAGCACCTCGTGCATATCGAGGGCGGAAGGCTGCTGGCGGCGATTCCGGCCTATCGCAAGCATCATTCCTATGGCGAGTACGTGTTCGATCACGGCTGGGCCGACGCCTGCCATCGGGCGGGGATCGCCTACTACCCCAAGCTGCTCTGCGCCGTGCCGTTCAGCCCGGTCTGCGGCCCTCGGCTATTGATGGCGGAGCCGGCGGCGGGCCTCGAGTTGCTGCGGGCGATTCCCGGCTATCTGGAGGTCGAGGGGCTTTCCAGCGCCCACGTCAACTTCACGCAACCGGGCCTCGACGCCCTGATCGGCGCCGAAGCCGACTGGCTGGAGCGCATCGGCTGCCAGTTCCACTGGCACAACCGAGGCTATCGGGATTTCCAGGACTTCCTCGACGCGCTGGCCTCGCGCAAGCGCAAGCAGATGCGCAAGGAGCGCGAGCAGGTGGCGGGGCAGGGCATCGACTTCGACTGGCGTGAAGGCCACCAGCTGAGCGAGGCGGAATGGGATTTCGTCTACGCCTGCTACGCCAACACCTACCACGTGCGTGGACAGAGGCCGTACCTGACCCGTGCCTTCTTCAGTCTGCTGGCCGAGCGCATGCCACAGGCGATCCGCGTGGTGCTGGCGCGCCGGGCCGGAAGGCCGGTGGCCATGGCGTTCTCGCTGCTGGACGGCGATTCGCTCTACGGGCGCTACTGGGGTTGCCTGGCGGAGTTCGACCGCCTGCACTTCGAGACCTGCTTCTATCAGGGCATCGAGCAGGCCATTGCTGCCGGGCTGAAACGCTTCGATGCCGGCGCGCAGGGCGAGCACAAGCTGGTGCGCGGCTTCGATCCAGTGATCACCCGCTCCTGGCACTACCTCGCGCATCCCGGCCTGCGCGCGGCGGTGGCGGAGTTTCTCCAGCAGGAACACGCCGGCGTGCTGGCCTACGCCGAGGATGCGCGCGCGGCGCTGCCGTATCGCCAATCGTAGGGTGCGCCGCGCGCGCCGTGGGAATGCGCCGTGGTTGCGGTGCGCATGGCGCACCCTACATCGAAGCCTCCAGCCGTAGGGTGCGCCGCGCGCACCGTGGGAGTGCGCCATGGTTGCGGTGCGCATGGCGCACCCTACATCGAAGCCTCCAGCCGTAGGGTGCGCCGCGCGCGCCGTGGGAATGCGCCGTGGTTGCGGTGCGCATGGCGCACCCTACATCGAAGCCTCCAGCCGTAGGGTGCGCCGCGCGCACCGTGGGAATGCGCCGTGGTTGCGGTGCGCATGGCGCACCCTACATCGAAGCCTCCAGTCGTAGGGTGCGCCGCGCGCACCGTGGGAATGCGCCGTGGTTGCGGTGCGCATGGCGCACCCTACATCGAAGCCTCCAGCCGTAGGGTGCGCTGCGCGCACCGTGGGAATGCGCCGTGGTTGCGGTGCGCATGGCGCACCCTACATCGCAGCCTCCAGCCGTAGGGTGCGCCGCGCGCACCGTGGGAATGCGCCATGGTTGAGGTGCGCATGGCGCACTCTACGTCGAGGCCTCCAGCCGTAGGGTGCGCCGCGCGCACCGTGGGAGTGCGCCGTGGTTGCGCTGCTGGATGCCGGGGGCGATTCCTCAGTCGATTCCGACGAAGCCACCGGTCTGGTGCGCCCACAGGCGTGCATAGAGTCCGCCCGCGGCGACCAGCTCGGCATGGTTGCCGGTCTCGACGATCCTGCCCTTGTCCAGCACCACCAGCCGATCCAGGCGGGCGATGGTGGACAGGCGGTGGGCGATGGCGATCACCGTCTTGCCCCTCATCAGGGTTTCCAGGCTTTCCTGGATCGCCGCCTCGACTTCCGAGTCCAGCGCCGAGGTGGCCTCGTCCATGATCAGGATCGGCGCATCCTTGAGCAGCACGCGGGCAATGGCGATGCGCTGGCGCTGGCCGCCGGAGAGCTTCACGCCGCGCTCGCCGACGTGGGCATCGAGCCCGGTGCGGCCTTCGGCATCGGAAAGCTGGGGGATGAACTCGTCGGCGCGGGCCTTGCGAATCGCTTCCCAGAGTTCCTCGTCGCTGGCGCCGGGGCGGCCGTAGAGCAGGTTGTCGCGGATCGAACGGTGCAGCAGCGAGGTGTCTTGGGTGACCACGCCGATGTTGGCGCGCAGGCTTTCCTGGCTCAGCGTGGCGATGTCCTGTCCGTCGATCAGGATGCGCCCGCTCTGCAGGTCGTACAGGCGCAGGAGCAGGTTGACCAGGGTCGACTTGCCCGCGCCAGACGGCCCGACCAGGCCGATCTTCTCGCCGGCGCGGACCTCCAGGTCGAGCCCGGCGATGATTCCGCTGCGCTTTCCGTAGTGGAAGTGGATGTCCTCGAAGCGCACCTGGCCGTGTTCCACCTTCAGCACGCGCGCATCGTCGCGGTCGGTAAGGGTGATCGGCTGCACCACGGTGTGCATGCCGTCCTGGACGATGCCGATGTTCTCGAAGATGCCGTTGACCACCCACATGATCCAGCCGGCCATGTTGTTGATGCGGATGACCAGCGCGGTAGCCAGAGCGATGGCGCCTACGCTGATCTGGCCGTTGCTCCACAGCCACAGGGCGAGCCCGGTGGTGCCGGCGATCAGCACGCCGTTCATGCTGATGATGCAGATGTCCATCGCGCTGACCATGCGCGACTGCTGGCGGAAACGCTCGATCACCTCGCCCATCGCGGTGCGCGCGTAGCGCTCCTCGTCCTGGGTGTGGGCGAACAGCTTGAGGGTGGCGATGTTGGTGTAGCCGTCGACCACCCGGCCCATCAGCTTCGAGCGTGCCGCCGAGGCGGCGGTGGCGCGGCGCTTGATGCGCGGTACGAAGTAACGCAACGCCGCGATGTAGCAGACGATCCACAGGGCCAGCGGGATGACCAGCCGCCAGTCCGCCTCGGCGAACAGGAATAGCGCGCTGCCGGCGTAGATCACCACATGCCAGAGCGCGTCCACCACCTGCACCGCCGAATCGCGCAGGGCCGGGCCGGTCTGCATGATGCGCTGGGCGATGCGCCCGGAGAAATCGCTCTGGAAGAAGTTCAGGCTCTGGCGCAGCACATGGCGGTGGTTCTGCCAGCGGATCATGTTGGTCATGCTCGGCGCCAGCGTCTGGTGCACCAGCAGATCGTGCAGGGCGTTGAACAGCGGCCGCAGGATCACCGCCACCACGGCCATCCACAGCAGCTCGGGGCCGTGCTGGCGAAAGAAGTCGGAGCTGGGCGTCGCCTGCGCCAGATCCACCAGGCGGCCGAGGAAGCTGAACAGCGCGACGTCGATCAGGGCAACGACCAGGCCGACCACGATCAGCACGGCGAAGACCGGCCAGACCTGGCGGATGTAATAGAAGTAGAAGCGCAGGATGCCGTCGGGCGGTGGGTTTTTCGGAGCGTCCTGGAAGGCGTCGATCATGTTTTCGAAGCGGCGGAACAGCATGGGGCGTCCTTATCTGGCGGGCCGTGGCGCGCGCACCACGACCCAGAAGCACGACCGGACGCGTCGACCGCAGCCTTACCCGCGGGCGCGGGTAGGCCGTGGCCGCGTCACAGGCGCTTGGCGGAGAGGATGACGATCGGTTTGGCGGGCACGTCGTCGAACATGCCGCGGCTGGTGGTCGGTGCCTGGACGATCGCGTCGACGACTTCCATGCCGCGTACCACGCGGCCGAACACCGCATAGCCGAAATCGCGCGCGCCATGGTCGAGCATCGCATTGTCCTTCTGGTTGATGAAGAACTGGCTGGTGGCGGAATCGACCGCCTGGGTACGGGCCATGGCCAGGGTGCCACGGACATTGCGCAGGCCGTTGTCGGCCTCGTTCTTGATCGGGTCGCGGGTGGGCTTCTCGTTCATCTTCGCGTCGAAGCCGCCGCCCTGGATCATGAAACCGGGGATCACGCGGTGGAAGATGGTATCGGTGTAGAAGCCGCTGTCGACGTAGTCGAGGAAGTTCTTCACGCTGATCGGCGCATCGTCCGGCTGCAGTTCGATGACGATTTCACCAGCGCTGGTGAGCAACTGCACGCGCGGATTTTCCGCGGCCAGGAGGCTGTGGGCGAAGAGCAGGGCGCAGGCGGCCAGGGCGAGTTTTTTCAGCATTTTGCGAGGTCCTTGTTGGGCAGGGCGTGGCGGTTGCGCCGGTGGGCGTCGGGCCGCTGGCACGCATCGTACAACGTCGAGGGTCCCGCTGACGTGCTCGAACCTTCGGACCGGCGTCCTCCAGGGTCGTTCCACGCCGCGCGTTCAGTTGGTCGATTGCGGCGCGGCGAAGGCGGCATCCAGCGGCGCAGCGTCGAAGGTCTTGATCAGCTCGATGAGGATCTGCGTCGCCGGGCCCAGCGGTTTGTCCTTGTTCGAGTAGAGATAGAACAGCGGGCTGCGGCTGCCGCCCTGGTCCAGCGGCAGCGCCTTGAGCTGGCCCTCGCGCAATTCGCGCTCGATCATGTGGCGCGGCAGCCAGGCGAAGCCCAGGCCGTTGCTGACGAAGGTGGCGGCGGTGGCCAGGCTGCCAACGGTCCAGCGCTGCTCGGCGCCGAGCCAGCCGACGTCGCGTGGCTGCTGCCGGCCGGAGTCGCGGGTGACCACCTGCATCTGCGCTTCCAGGTCTTGGAAGTTCACCTGCCGATGCAATTTGTGCAGCGCGTGGTCCGGGCTGGCGACGGCGACGAATTCCACCGTGCTCAGCTCGGCGCCGAGGAAACCGGGAATGATCAGCCCACTGATGGCCAGGTCGGCGACGCCTTCGAGCAGCACTTCCTCGACCCCCGAGAGCACCTCCTCGCGCAGCCGCACGCGACAGCCGCGGCTCTGCGGCATGAACGCGGTGAGTGCACGCACCAGACGCGCCGTGGGGTAGGCGGCATCCACCACCAGGCGAACCTCGGCTTCCCAGCCCTGTTCCATGTGATGAGCCAGGTCTTCGAGCTGGCTGGCCTGTTTGACCAGTTGCCGCGAGCGGCGCAGGAGCACGCCCCCGGCCTCGGTGAGCACCGCGCGGCGGCCGTCGATGCGCAACAGCGGCACGCCCAGTTGCTCCTGCATGCGCGCGACGGTGTAGCTCACCGACGATTGCGAGCGGTGCAGGATTTCAGCCGCCTGGGCGAAACCGCCATGGTCGACCACCGCCTGCAGGGTTCGCCATTGATCCAGTGTGACGCGGGGCGCTTTCATCCTCGGCTCCTCTTATCCTAAGCTGGCGGCCCCCGATGGAGACCAACAATGAAAACAATGCTCTTCGCGCTGGCGGCGCTGATGCCGCTTTCCTGCCTGGCTGCCTATCCGATCGAAGTCGAAAAGCAGCTCAACGGCGCGGAAATCACCTACAGCACTCAGGACATCGACTACAACATGGGCGCCATCAGCCTGACCAACAGGGGCGCCACCGAGGCCACCTGCACGCTGGTGTTCCGCAATGGCCCCGAAGCTCCCCGCACCCGCAAGGCCAGCATCGAACCGGGCAAGACGGTCAACCTCACGGCGAAGTTTGCCCGCAGCATCATCCGCCTGCGCATCCAGATGACCTGCGGCCTCTGACGGCGGCCGCGCCGTCGTCGCCACGGGTGATGACTCAAGTTAAATCGATTTAGTCGATAATTTGAAGTGATTTTTTTCGCTTTTTAATCGATATATAGATACTTAATCTCGCTCCATCGAACACACATTCCCGATGGAGAAAAACTCATGTCACGTGTACTGGTCATCGAAAGCAGCGCCCGCCAGGAAGGCTCGGTATCCCGTCAGCTCACCCAGGCGTTCATCGCCCAGTGGAAAGCGGCGCATCCGTCCGACGAAATCAGCGTGCGCGACCTTGCCGTCGAGCAGGTGCCGCACCTGGACGCCAACCTGCTGGGTGGCTGGATGAAACCGGCCGACCAGCACAGCGACCAGGAGAAGAACGCCCTGGCGCGCTCCAACCTGCTCACCGAGGAACTGCTCGCCGCCGACGTGCTGGTGCTCGCCGCGCCGATGTACAACTTCGCCATCCCCAGCACCCTGAAGTCCTGGCTGGACCACGTGCTGCGTGCCGGCGTCACCTTCAAGTACACCGAAACCGGCCCGCAAGGCCTGCTCACCGGCAAGCGCGCCTTCGTCCTGACCGCCCGGGGCGGTATCTACGCCGGCGGCAGCCTGGATCACCAGGAGCCCTATCTGCGCCAGGTGCTGGGTTTCATCGGCATCCATGACGTCGAGTTCATCCACGCCGAAGGTCTCAACCTGGGCGCCGAATCGCTGGAAAAAGCCGTGACCCAGGCCAAGGCGAAGTTGGCCCTGGTCGCCTGATCGCTGTCGCTCCCCCGCTCCTTGCCCTGGTTGGCTCCCGGGCAACTTGACCGGCCATTCCCCTGGCCGGTTTTTTTATGCTCAAAACAAAAGCCGGATTTTTCGCGGGCGAAAAAAAACCGCGCGCTGTGGCCAGCGGGCGGCTTCGTTTGCCAGGCGCGGTTTACAGGTCGAAATCGTAGTCCGACAGCTGCCGCTGTAGGCGACGTTCTTCCAGGTAGTTGTCGATGATGCGGCGCTTGGTCAGGTTGGTCTTGGCGACCTCCGCCGGGGTCGCGGTATCGTCGTCGCCATCGGCGTCTTCCACCGCGAGATCATCTTCGAGTTCGATTTCGGCTTTGTCGGTCATACCTGTCGCTCCAGGCTGAGGGTGCTATTGGCGCACCTTATAGCGGCAAAGACTGAGCGGGTAAAAAAGATTTTTTCAATCGACGTGCGAGGTTTTGCCTAAACGCCTCAATCGTCCGAGGTCTTGTGCTTGTACTCGCAGAGGTCTTCGATCCGGCAACTGCCGCACTGCGGTTTGCGCGCCTTGCACACGTAGCGGCCGTGCAGGATCAGCCAGTGGTGGGCGTCCAGCAGGTAGTCCCGGGGCACGAACTTGACCAGTTTGCGTTCCACCTCCAGCACGTTCTTGCCCGGCGCGATGTGGGTGCGGTTGGCGACACGGAAGATGTGCGTGTCCACCGCCATGGTCGGCTGGCGAAACGCGGTGTTGAGCACCACGTTGGCGGTCTTGCGGCCGACGCCGGGCAGCGCCTCGAGATCCTCGCGATTCTCCGGCACCTGGCCGCCGTGTTTCTCCACCAGCAGGCGGCAGGTCTCGATGACGTTCTTCGCCTTGGCGTTGTACAGGCCGATGGTCTTGATGTACTCGGACAGCCCGGCGACGCCAAGCGCGTAGATCGCTTGCGGCGTATTGGCCACCGGAAAGAGCCTGGCGGTGGCCTTGTTCACCCCGACGTCGGTGGCCTGCGCGGAAAGGATCACCGCGATGAGCAGCTCGAACGGCGAGCTGTAGGCCAGCTCGGTGACGGGGTTGGGGTTGTCCTCGTGCAGGCGACGGAAGATTTCCAGGCGTTTGGCGGCGTTCATGTTCTTTCGCGGTAGGGACGAAGCCGGCGGCGCAGCGCCAGCAGGAGGCCGAGCAGGATAAGGCCACCGGGCGCCAGCGCAAAGAGCGTCGCCGGCCTGGACGTGACGTGCAGCACCCACTCGGCCGCGAGCGGGCCGAACAGCCATTCGGCGTCCGCCAGCAAAGTGCCGGAGCCGAGGATCTCGCGCAGCCCGCCGAGCGCCAGCGCCGTGGCGGTGAAGGCGAGGACCCCTAGCAGGCCGTCGCCGGCGGCGTCCTCGGTCTGCGCGGCGAGCAGCAGGCAGGGCACGGCGAGCAGCGCGGTCCAGGGTTGCAGGGCGTTCTGCAGGTCATGGAAGAACGCCCCGCCAAGCAGTTCCGCGATGCTGCACAGGCCGGCCGCCATCAGCAGCGCGGCCAGCCAGTAGGCGGAGCCCTGCGCGTGGCGGCGCAGCAGCGGCAGCAGCAGGACGAATGCGCCGACCGCCAGCACGCCCTGCGCGGCGATGCCGACGCCTTTCACCAGCGAATCCGCTGCACCCACCAGCGGCAGCAAGGCGAACAGCATCCGCCTCATGGCCCCCGCTCCAGCAGACGCTCGCGGTTCGCGGCGAACACCCGCAGCGCCTGCTGCACGCCGAGCAGTACCGCGTGCGAGCTGAGGGTGGCGCCGCTCATCTGGTCGAAGTCGCCGCCGTCGCGCCGCCACTGCCAGCGCTGCGCCAGCGTTTTCCCGGCGAACTGCGCCAGCCACTCCGGCCGCGCCACCGCGTCGCCAAGGCCGGGGGTTTCCCGCTGCGCCAGCACCTTGCTGCCGATCAGCCGACCGTCCGGGTCGATCGCCACCAACAAGCGGATAGGGCCCTCGTAGCCCTGGGTGTCGAGCGTCAGCAACACGGCGGTCACGCGCCCGGCGAGGGTCGCGCGATAGGCGGGCGCGGCCTGGCCGGGCAGGGTCAGCGGCTGCCGCAGTGGCGCGTTGTCATGGCTGCGCGCAGGCAGCAGGTCGAGCAGCTGGCGCTCTCCGGACGCCTGCCGTTCGGCCTCTGTGCGGGCCGCCAGCGTGCCGTGCAGCACGCTGGTGAGCGTTACGCCGAGCAGCGCGACGGCCAGCGCCGGCAGCCAGCGACGGGCGCTCATCGCGGCGCGCTCCGGCCGGGCAGGCGCTCCAGCATCGGCACCGCCAGGTTCATCGCCAGCACGGCGAAGGCCATGCCGTCCGGGGAGTTGCCCCAGGTGCGCAGGGCGTAGGTGAGCAGCCCGACGCCGATGCCGAACGCCCAATGGCCGCGCGGGCTGCGCGCACCCGAGACCGGCTCGGTGGCGATGAAGAAGGCGCCGAGCATGCTCGCCCCGCTGAACAGATGCAGCAGCGGCGAGCCGTTGGAATCCGAGCCGGTGCCGTTCCAGCACAGCATGGCACTGACGAACAGCGCGCCGAGCACACCGGCCGGCACCCGCCAGGCGATCACCCTGCGCTGCACGAGCAGCAGCCCGCCGAGCAGGAACGCCAGGTTCGGCACTTCCGCGCCTCGTCCGCCGAAGCCACCGAATGCGGGATGCGTGGCGAAAAGCTCGGCCTGGGTCAGGCGGTCGTTGTGCCTGAGGGTGTCGAGCAGCGTGGCGCCGCTCCAGCCGTCCGCCGGCATGGCGCCGAACACCTGCATCAGCGACAGCCCGTTCCAGTCGCCCGGCTGCGGCCACTGGCTCATCGGTGCCGGGAAGGCCACGAGGGCGAAGGCGTAGCCGAGCATCGCCGGGTTCAGCGGGTTGTGGCCGAAGCCCCCCCACAGCGATTTGCCGAAGAGGATGGCGAAGGCGCTGGCGCTTGCCGTCAGCCACCAGGGCGCCGACGCCGGCAGTGCCAGGCCGAGCAGCACCGCGGTGACCAGCGCGCCGCCCTCGGCCAGCGGGGCGATGCCGAACAGCGTCTCCTCGGCACGCGGCGGTGGCTGGTGGCGCAGGCGGCGGACCAGCGCTTCGCAGGCCAGCGCGCTGGCCGTGGCGATCGACAGCTGCAGCAGCACGCCCCAGCCGAAGAGCCAGAGCAGCGTCAGCGCGCCGGGCAGGCAGGCCAGCAACACCAGGCGCATGCTGCGCGCCACGTCGAAGGCGGCCGGCTCCGGCAGCGTCGCGCCGAGCGGATCAGTCACCGGCATGCGCGTCTACCTGGCGCTCGGCCGCCGCCAGGCGCGTCCGCGCCCGCTCCAGCGCCGCCTCGTCCAGTGGCACGCGACGCTGCAGTTTGCTGACCTCGGCGCGGGCGTAGGCCAGCTCGGTCTTCAACGCGCGCAACGCCGGATCGATCGGGCGTTTCTCCGTGCGCAGCAGTTCCGGCGCCGGTTTTCCGCAGGCGGCTTCGGCGGCGTGGAGTGCCTGCTCGGCGGCGCTCAGGGAGGCCAGCAACGCCTGGCGAAGGGGCTCCGCTGCGCCTTTTTCCTCGGCCTCACGCACGGCGTCGCGGGCGCTGCGGTAGGCGATCTTCGCCTGCTTGAGCGCCTGTTCGCCGGGCGTGAGGGGTGCCTCGGTCGTCGCCTGGCAGGCGTCCAGACGCGCCTGTGCCTGACTGGCGGCAGCCCGCAGCTCGGCCAGTTGCGTCTGTTGCCCGGCGGTCGGCGCCACGCCGAAGGCCTTCTGCGCCTTGCTCAACTGGGCGCGGCTCATCGCGGCGGCGATCTTGGCTTTCTTCAGCAGGGCTTCGCGGTCGTCGCCGACGCCGGCCGCCGAGGCGCCAGGCGGCGCTTCGGCAGCCACCAGCGCAGCCTGTGCGGCTTCGGCGGCGGCGCGCAATTCGGCGACCTGTGCCTGCAATTCCGGCGTGCCGCGCGCGGCGAGCTGCTTTTCGGCTTTGCCCAGGGCGACGCGGGCCATGCTCGCCTCGATCTTCAGGCGCTTCTGTCGGTCGTTCGCCGGTGCTGCCGCCGCCTGTTGCGCGCGAACCCGTTCGATGGCCGATTGCACCGGCGCGTCGTTGGAGGTGGCGGGCGGCCGTGCCCGCGACTGGCGTTCGGCCTGGCGACGGGCGTCGTCGCGGGCCAGGCGTGCATTGCGTGCCTCGAAGCGCCGGCGGAACTGGTCGGCGCGGGCGCGCTGGGCCTGCGCGGCGGCATCGGCCAGCGGCAGGATGTCGATGCAGTCCACCGGACAGGGCGCGACGCAGAGTTCGCAGCCGCTGCATTCGGCGGCGATCACCGTGTGCATCAGCTTGGCCGCGCCGCTGATGGCATCCAGCGGGCAGGCCTGAATGCACTTGGTGCAGCCGATGCATTCGGCTTCGCGGATGAAGGCGATCTGCGCCGGCACCGGGGTTTCCGCCAGCGGCAGGGTCGGGCGCTGCAGCAGCTCGGCCAGCGCCTCCACGGTGGCCTGGCCGCCCGGCGGGCATTTGTTGATCGCCTCGCCGGCGGCGATGCCTTCGGCGTAGGGCTTGCAGCCGGGATGACCGCACTTGCCGCACTGGGTCTGTGGCAGCAGGGCGTCGATCGCCTTTATCCGCAGCGCGTTGCTCATCGCCCGACCACCCCGAGCAGCACCAGGCCCATCAACCCGGAGCCGATCAGCGCCAGCGGCGCGCCCCGCAGCGGCGCCGGTACATTGGCGTTTTCCGCCCGCGCCAGCAGGTCGCCGAGCAGGCGCAGGATCAGCCAGAAGCCCAGGCCGGCGAGCACGCCGAGGCCCAGGCTCGGCAGCCATTCGCGCTGCGCCGCGTCGAACATCAGCACGCTGGCGATGGCCGCGCCGTTGGCCAGCAGCGCAGGCAGGAGGCCCGGCGCCGTTGGGTAGCGCCTGGCGATGAGCTTCAGCGCGAGCAGGGCGAGTGGCAGCAGCGCGGCCAGCAACGCCATGAGGCGAAGGTGTTGCAGTCCTTCCGGCAGATGCGCCAGCGCCCAGCCGAGTGGCGTGGCGAGGACCACCAGCAACGCCGTCGCCGGGCCGAGCGCCGGCGCCCGGTCGCTGCGCGACAGCAGGTCGACCAGGGCGGTGCAGAGCAGGGTGGGCAGCAGAGCGAGCATAGGCATCGGTTTTTTCGGGCGGTGGAGCGGTGGGTTACGGCGCGCTCCGGGCGGAATCGTAGAGTGGAACGCGCTTCGTCGATCCGCCGTGTGGCCAGCGGTGGATGAAAGGAGCGTCATCCACCCTACGGGCCTACCGGGAATCGTAGGGTGGATCACGCTTCACCGATCCACCAGGCGGTGTCGATGAAGGCGTCGTCATCCCCCCGAAGCGTCGACCGGACTCAGGCGGCTTCGCGCGTCACTTCACCCGCTGGCCCGGCTTGGCGCCGCTGTCCGGGCTGAGCAGGTAGATCTCCTCGCCGCCGGGGCCGGCCGCCAGGACCATGCCTTCGGAGACGCCGAACTTCATCTTGCGCGCGGCCAGGTTGGCGACGTACAGGGTCAGGCGACCTTCCAGCTTGCTCGGGTCCGGGTAAGCGCTCTTGATCCCGGAGAACACGTTGCGCTTGGCGTCGCCGATGTCCAGGGTCAGGCGCAGCAGCTTGTCGGCGCCTTCGACGAACTCGCATTTCTCGATCAGCGCGATGCGCAGGTCGACGGCGGCGAAGGCGTCGAAGGCGATCTCGGCGGCCAGCGGGTCTTTTACCAGTTCACCGTTGCCCGTCGTCGCGGCAGGCGCTTCGGCGGCGGCCAGGTCTTCCTTCGAAGAGGCGATCATGGCTTCGATCTTCGCCGGCTCGATGCGCGTCAGCAGCGGGGTGAAGGCGTTCAACTGGTGGTTGGCCAGGAGGTTGCGGTGGTCGTCCCAGCGCAGCGGCGCGACGTTGAGGAACTGCTCGGCGGCGGCGGCCAGGGACGGCAACACCGGCTTGAGGAAGATCACCAACTGGCGGAACAGGTTGACGCCCAGCGCGCAGATTTCCTGCACCTCGGCCTGCTTGCCGTCCTGCTTGGCCAGCGCCCAGGGCGCCTTGTCGGCGATCCAGGCGTTGGCGCGGTCGGCCAGCGCCATGATTTCGCGCATGGCGCGGGCAAAGTCGCGGGTTTCATAGGCTTCGGCGATGCTCGGCGCGGCGGCGCGGAAGGCCTCGGTCAGTTCCGGCGCGGCATCGCCCTGCACCAGCAGGCCGGCGTTGCCCTTGTGGATGAAACCGGCGCAGCGGCTGGCGATGTTGACCACCTTGCCGACCAGGTCCGAGTTGACCTTCTGCACGAAGTCCTCAAGGTTCAGGTCGAGGTCGTCCACGCCGCGGCTGAGTTTGCTCGCGAAGTAGTAGCGCAGGTATTCCGGGTTCAGGTGGTCGAGGTAGGTGCGCGCCTTGATGAAGGTGCCGCGCGACTTCGACATCTTCTGCCCGTCCACGGTGAGGAAGCCGTGCACGTTGAGCGCGGTCGGCTTGCGGTAGCCGGCGCCCTCGAGCATCGCCGGCCAGAACAGCGCGTGGAAGTTGACGATGTCCTTGCCGATGAAGTGGTACACCTCGGCGCTCGAATCCTTGTTCCAGAAGGCGTCGAAGTCCAGCTCCGGGGTGCGCTCGCAGAGGTTCTTGAAGCTGGCCATGTAGCCGATCGGCGCATCCAGCCAGACGTAGAAGAACTTGCCCGGCTCATCGGGAATCTCGAAGCCGAAGTAGGGCGCGTCGCGGGAGATGTCCCATTCCTGCAGGCCGGCGTCCAGCCATTCGGCGATCTTGTTGGCCACCGACTCCTGCAGCGCGCCGCTGCGGGTCCAGCCTTTGAGCATCGCGTCGAAGTCCGGCAGCTTGAAGAAGAAGTGCTTGGAGTCCTTGAGCACCGGCACCGCGCCGGAAATCGCCGAGCGCGGGTCCTTGAGTTCGGTGGGCGCGTAGGTGGCGCCGCATTTCTCGCAGTTGTCGCCGTACTGGTCGGGGCTGGCGCATTTCGGGCAGGTGCCCTTGATGAAGCGGTCGGCCAGGAACATGCCTTTTTCCGGGTCGAAATACTGGGTCACCGAGCGCGTGGCGATGTGCCCGGCGTCGCGCAGCTTCAGGTAGATCGACTCGGAGAGCACGCGGTTCTCTTCCGAATGGGTCGAGTGGAAGTTGTCGAAGGCCACGCCGAAGTCGGCGAAGTCGGTGCTGTGTTCCCGGCGCACGTTCTCGATCAACTGCTCGGGGCTGATGCCTTCCTTGTCCGCACGCAGCATGATCGCGGAGCCGTGAGCGTCGGAGGCGCAGACGTAGATGCACTGGTTGCCGCTCATCTTCTGGAAGCGCACCCAGATGTCGGTCTGGATGTATTCCACCATGTGGCCGAGATGGATCGAGCCGTTGGCGTAGGGCAGGGCGCTGGTGACGAGGATCTGGCGGGCTTCGGACATGTTGATCGGCTGCACGGGGTAATCGAGGGAAGTCGGCAACTATATAGGCGCGGCGGTTTTTTTTCATCCGCACGGGCCGGACTGCATCCCCGGCGCCCGCGGTCGCTTCGGGCTGCTACGATAGCCGCCTGTTTCGCTCAGCCTTTTCCCGGAGTTCGTCATGACCGTTACCCGCGCCCAGGTGGAAGCCACGCTGCGCCAGTTCACCGATCCCCATCTCGACCAGGACCCGGTCAGCGCCGGCTGCCTGCGCGAGGTCGACATCCAGGGCGGCAAGGTCCGCGTGCGCCTGCAACTGGGCTACGCCGCCGGCCTGTTCGGGAGCGGCTGGGCGCAGACCCTGCAGATGGCCCTGGAGAACCTCGAGGGCGTGGACAGCGTGCAGGTCCAGGTGGATTGCGTGATCGAATCGCATAAGGCGCAGGAGCAGGTTCCGGCGCTGGCCAACGTGAAGAACATCATCGCCGTGGCCTCCGGCAAGGGCGGCGTCGGCAAGTCGACCACCGCCGCCAACCTGGCGCTGGCGCTGGCCCGCGAAGGTGCGCGGGTGGGCATTCTCGACGCGGATATCTACGGCCCCAGCCAGGGCATCATGTTCGGCATCGCCGAAGGCACGCGGCCGAAGATCCGCGAGCAGAAGTTCTTCGTGCCCATCGAGGCGCACGGCGTGCAGGTGATGTCGATGGCCTTCCTCACCGACGATGACACGCCGGTGGTGTGGCGCGGGCCGATGGTGTCCGGCGCGCTGATCCAGCTGATCACCCAGAGCGCCTGGGACAACCTCGACTACCTGGTGATCGACATGCCGCCGGGCACTGGCGACATCCACCTGACCCTGGCCCAGAAGGTGCCGGTGGCCGGCGCGGTGATCGTCACCACGCCGCAGGACCTGGCCCTGCTGGATGCGCGCAAGGGCGTGGAGATGTTCCGCAAGGTCAACATCCCGGTGCTCGGCGTGGTGGAGAACATGGCCGTGCACATCTGCTCCAACTGCGGGCATGCCGAGCACCTGTTCGGCGAAGGCGGCGGCGAGAAGCTCGCCGCGCAGTACGACGTCGAATTGCTCGCCTCGATGCCGCTGTCCATGGCGATCCGCCTGCAATCCGATGGCGGCAAGCCGACCACCGTGGCCGACCCGGAGAGCCAGATCGCCATGCTCTACCAGCACGTCGCCCGCTGCGTCGGCGCGCGCATCGCGCTGACCGGGCAGACGGCGATGCCCAACATCGTCATCAGCGACGATTGATCCGCGCCAGCTAGTCTCAAGACGGGGCCGCCCGACACGGGCGGCCGACTCCCGACCCGCAGAGGAAGCCCCATGTCCCAGACCAGCCCGTTCGTGATCGGCGCCGATACCGATGGCCAGCCCCTGGCCCAGTCGCTGCGCCTGACCAACCGCCATGGCCTGGTCGCCGGCGCCACCGGGACCGGCAAGACCGTGACCCTGCAGCACCTCGCCGAGCTGTTCAGCGATGCCGGCGTGGCGGTGTTCGCCACCGATGTGAAAGGCGATCTCTGCGGCCTCGGCGCCGCCGGCGCTCCGCAGGGCAAGGTGGCCGAGCGCATCGCCGCCATGCCCTGGCTGAATCACCGCCCGCAGGCCTATCCGCTGGTGCTCTGGGACGTGCACGGGGCCAGCGGCCACCCGCTGCGCACCACGCTCAGCGAGATGGGCCCCCTGCTGATCGGTAACCTGCTGGAACTCACCGACAGCCAGCAGGCCGCGCTCTACGCGGCGTTCAAGGTGGCCGACCGCGAAGGCCTGCTGCTGCTCGATCTGAAGGACCTGAAAGCGCTGCTCAATCACCTGCGCGAGAACCCCGAACTGCTCGGCGAGGACCGTGCACTGTTCGCCGGCGCCTCCGCCCAGGCGCTGCAACGGCGCCTGGCGAGCCTGGAACAGCAGGGCGGCGATTCGCTGTTCGGCGAGCCGGCGTTGCAGCTGGGCGACCTGCTGCAGCCGGGCGCCGACGGTCGCGGGCGCATCCACCTGATGGACGCCAGCCGCCTGGTGCACGAGTCGCCGAAGGTCTACGCGACCTTCCTGCTCTGGCTGCTCGCCGAGCTGTTCGAGCAGTTGCCCGAGCGCGGCGATGCCGACAAACCGATCCTCACGCTGTTCTTCGACGAGGCGCACCTGCTCTTCGCCGACACTCCGAAGGCGCTGCAGGAGCGCCTGGAACAGGTGGTGCGGCTGATTCGCTCGAAGGGCGTCGGGGTGTACTTCGTCACCCAGTCGCCGTCCGACCTGCCCGACGGCGTGCTCGCCCAGCTCGGCCTGCGCATCCAGCACGGGCTGCGCGCCTTTACCGCCAAGGAGCAGAAATCCCTGCGCGCCGTGGCCGACGGTTTCCGCCCGAACCCGGCATTCGACACCCTCGACACGCTGACCCAGTTGGGCATCGGCGAGGCGCTGGTCGGCGTGCTCGAGGAGAAGGGCACGCCGGCGATGGTCCAGCGCGTCGCCATCGCGCCGCCGCAGTCGCGGATCGGCCCGCTGAGCGACGCCGAGCGCGCCGCGCTGCTGCGCAGCTCGCCGTTGCTGGGGCGCTACGACAAGCCGATCGATCGCGAATCCGCCTACGAAATCCTCAGCGCCCGCGCCGCGGAGAAGCCCGAGGTGGCCGCGGAGAAACCGGCCAACACCAGCTTCGGCGGCAAGGCCGGCGAGATGCTCGGCGACATCGCCAGCAGCGCCCTGAAGAGCGCCGTGCGCCAGGCTGCCAACCAGATCGGCCGGCAACTGGTGCGCGGGCTGCTGGGTTCGCTGCTGGGTGCCAAGAAGCGCTGACGTCGTAGGCTGACAGATCGACCTGGTGGGCCGCCGGGTCGATGGGCTGAAGTCCATCCTAAGGTCCTGACCCGGCCCAGAACCCCGTAGCGCGCTGGATGGGTCGCGCTTCATCGATCCACCGGGCGGTGCAACGGTGGATGAGAAGAGCGTCATCCACCCTACGTCCGGAGGGATGCACATCGCGTCTGGCGGAATCCGCGAGCCGAATAGCGCGTAGGGTGGATCACGCTTCACCGATCCACCGGGCGGTGCAACGGTGGATGAAAACTGCGTCATCCACCCTACGCCTGGCGCGGTATGCGCAACGGACCCCTGCGAGGGGGACGGGGCGTTCGTTCGGTCCGCCGAGTGCCCGTCGCGGGCGGCGCAGGCCCATCGGGCGGGCCACTTTCATCGGCGGGCCGCTGACCGGTAAGATGTGCGCCCCGTTCCAGCCAGCCAGGACCCCGCCATGAGCATCAAATCGGACAAGTGGATTCGCCGCATGGCCCAGGAGCACGGCATGATCGAGCCCTTCGTCGAGCGCCAGGTGCGCACCGAGGGCGCCGAGCGGCTGATCTCCTACGGCGTCTCCAGCTATGGCTACGACGTGCGCTGCGCCGACGAATTCAAGGTGTTCACCAACATCCATTCGGCGGTCGTCGACCCGAAGAACTTCGACGAGAAGAGCTTCGTCGACATCAAGAGCGACGTCTGCATCATCCCGCCGAACTCCTTCGCCCTGGCGCGCACCGTCGAGTATTTCCGCATCCCGCGCGATGTGCTGACCATCTGCCTGGGCAAGAGCACCTACGCGCGCTGCGGGATCATCGTCAACGTCACCCCGCTGGAACCCGAGTGGGAAGGCCACGTGACCCTGGAGTTCTCCAACACCACCACCCTGCCGGCGAAGATATACGCCAACGAGGGCGTGGCGCAGATGCTCTTCCTGCAGTCCGACGAGGCGTGCGAAGTCTCCTACCGCGACCGCGGCGGCAAGTACCAGGGCCAGACCGGCGTCACCCTGCCGAAGACCTGACCGCCCGGCCAACCGATGCGCGGCGCCCGCCGCGCGTTCCGCGAACGGCGGCTTGACGTAGACTGGCGCCAGGCCACTTTCGCGAATCCGTCCGCATGTCCTTCCTGTTCAACAGTCTCATCGTCCTGATCACCGTCGTGCTGATGGAGGGTGTCTCCTGGGTTTCACACAAGTACGTGATGCACGGCTGGGGCTGGGGCTGGCATCGCTCGCACCACGAGCCGCGGGAGGGCTGGTTCGAGAAGAACGACCTCTATGCGGTGGTCTTCGCAGGCCTGGCGATCGTCCTGATCGCACTCGGCACCGCCGGCCGCTGGCCGCTGCAGTGGATCGGCGCCGGCATGACCCTTTACGGGTTCCTCTACTTCCTTGCCCACGACGGCTTGGTGCACCGGCGCTGGCCGTTGCGCTACGTGCCGCGCAGCGGCTATCTCAAGCGCCTCTACCAGGCGCATCGCATGCATCATGCGGTGGAAGGGCGCGAGGGCTGCGTGTCGTTCGGCTTCCTCTACGCGCCTTCGGTGAAGGCCCTCAAGGCCGAACTGCAGCGCCTTCACGGCGGCCGCCTGGACCGCGCGGACGAGCGCTCCGGCGATTAGGCCGGGCGACGTGGAGCGGACGCACAGTTAGCGCCTGATCTGGTGCGCATGGCGCACCCTACGGCCGGGATCGATGGCGGCTCATCGGCTTAGCGGGCGCGTTTTGTAGGGTGCGCCGTGCGCACCGATCAGCGGGGCCGCGTCCACAGCCCGGACGGGCGCGGTTGCGGGGTGATCGCCCGCGAGCCCAGCGCCTGCAGGCCGCCGAGGCCGACCAGGCGCAGCTTGTCCAGGCTGCTGGTGGATACGCGCCGGTCCCATGCATGGGCGCCGCGTGCCTGCACCTTCACGCCGATCTGCCGGTACACGCCGCGCGCGGTGGCGATCGCCCAGGCCGAGCGCAGCGGCAGGGCGGCGAGGCCCTGGGCCGCCGAGGCGTAGTAGGGTTCCGCGGCCATCACCAGGCGCCGGGCGAGCCGGGCGATGGCCGCGCGGTGCCGTGGGGCGGCGAGCTGGTCCGGCGCCACGCCGAGTTCCTCCAGCCACTGCTCCGGCAGATACACGCGCCCGGCGCCGGCATCCTCGACGATGTCGCGGGCGATGTTGGTCAGCTGGAAGGCCATGCCCAGGTCGCAGGCGTGGTCCAGCACCTGCTCGTCGCGCACGCCCATCAGCATCGCCATCATCACGCCGACCACTCCCGCGACGTGGTAGCAGTACTCCAGGGTGTCCTCGAACCGCTGATAGCGACGCTGCTCCACGTCCATGCGAAAGCCCGCCAGGTGCTCCAGCGGATAGCGCTGCGGAATGCCGTGCTGGGCGACCACCTGGCCCAGCGCGGCGAACGCCGGCTCGCTCGGCGCGGCGCCGGCGTACAGCGCCTGTGTGGCGGCGAGCAGCTGTTCGAGGCGCGCCCGGCTGGCGGGTGTGTCGCCGGGCTGCTGGCCGAAACCCAGTTGCTGGCCGTCGATCACATCGTCGCAATGCCGGCACCAGGCGTAGAGCATCACCGCGCTGCGTCGGGTATCGGCGTCGAACAGACGGCTGGCGGCGGCGAAACTCTTCGAGCCGACGGCGATGCTGTGCTCGGCGTGGTCGAGCAGCGCTTCGTTCATCGGCCGGCATCCTCGATCATCAGCCCGGCAGTGGCCTTGGCCGAGCCGACCACGCCTGGCACGCCGGCGCCGGGGTGGGTGCCGGCGCCGACGATGTAGAGGTTGTGGATGCGGTCGTCGCGGTTGTGCGGGCGGAACCAGGCGCTCTGGGTGAGGATCGGCTCCAGCGAGAACGCCGAGCCGAGGTGCGCGTTGAGTTCGTCGCGGAAATCCAGCGGGGTGAAGATGCGGCTGGTCACCAGGTCCTCGCGCAGGCCGGGGATGTAGTGGCGCTCGAGGTACTCGAAGATCCGCTCGCGGTACAGCGGCCCCTGCACCGTCCAGTCGATGTCGGCGTTGCCCAGGTGTGGTACCGGCGCCAGCACGTAGTGGGCGGCGCAGCCTTCGGGCGCCAGCGAAGGGTCGGTGACGCAGGGCGCGTGCAGGTACAGCGAGAAATCCTCGGCCAGCTCGGCGCCCGCGAAGATTTCCGCGATCAGCTCGCGGTAGCGCGGGCCGAAGCACACGGTGTGGTGCTGCAGCCCCGGATGCTGGCGCCGCAGGCCGAAGTAGATGACGAACAGCGACATGCTGAAGCGCTTCTTCTGCAGGCGCCGGCCTTCGTCGATACCGCGTGGATGGTGCCCGAGCAGCGCCTTGTAGGTGTGCACCACGTCGGCGTTCGAGGCCACGGCGTCGGCCTCGAAGCGGCGGCCGTCGGCGCAGATCGCCGCGCTGATGCGCTCGCCGGAGGTCTCCAGGCGTTGCACCGGCGCGTTCAGTTCCAGCGTCCCGCCCAGGTCCTGGAACAACCGCACCATGCCGTCCACCAGGGCGCCGGTGCCGCCGCGCGGAAACCACACGCCCCATTCGCGCTCCAGCGCGTGGATCAGCGCGTAGATCGACGAGGTGGCGAACGGATTGCCGCCCACCAGCAGCGAGTGGAAGGAGAACGCCTGACGCAGCTGCTCGTCCTCGATGAAGCGCGCGACCATGCTGTAGACGCTTTTCCACGCCTGCAGCCGCGCGAGCTGCGGGCCGGCCTGGATCATGCTGCGAAAGGACAGGAACGGCACCGTGCCGAGCTTCAGGTAACCCTCCTCGAACACCGCCCGGGAATATGCCAAAAAGCGCCGGTAGCCCTCGACATCGGCGGGGTTGCGCGCGTGGATCTGGCGGTCCAGATAGGCCTGGTCGTTGGCGTAGTCGAAGGCGAAGCCGTCCTCCCAGCAGAGCCGGTAGAAGGGCGCCACCGGCAGCAGTTCGACGTAATCGGCCAGGCGCTTGCCGGCGATGCTGAACAGTTCCTCCAGCGCCGAAGGGTCGGTGATCACGGTCGGGCCGGCGTCGAAGACGAAGCCCTGGTCTTCGTAGACGTAGGCACGGCCGCCCGGCTTGTCGCGTTTCTCCAGCAGTGTCGTGTGGATGCCGGCGGCCTGCAGGCGGATGGCCAGCGCAAGGCCGCCAAAACCGGCGCCGATCACCACGGCGCGTTTTCCCTGAATCATGAGTGCTTCCTGTGTCTGTGCAGATCGTCGGCGCGCGCGGCGTGCAGCGCCTCGCCGAGGGGGACGGGCGGTTTGCCGCTGAGGATGCGCAGCTTGTCCGCCAGGCGCGGGTGCCCGGCGTAGAAGCGCTGGATCAGTCCTTCGGAGAGACCGTAGAAACGCTGCATGACCTTCCACCGATTGGCCGGTTCGCCGGCCAGGAAGAGCATGCGGTTGAGCAGGCGGAATAAGCCCTGGCGCCGCCATTGCTGGCGCGCGAATGTCTCGATCGCGATGAACAGCGCGCTCGCCTCGAGGTTTTGCAGGCGGGCGATGTGGTCGGCCAGACGCACCGCATAGGCCAGCGAGTAGCCGGTGGTGGGGTGGAACAATCCGGCGGCCAGGCCGCTGCGCGGTTGCCCGCTGGCGCTGCGCCAGAACGCGTCTATATCGCCGCAGAGGACGATGGGTAGCACGCCGCGCTCCTCGCGCAGTTGCTCGGCGATGCGCCAGCCGCGGCTCGCGGCGTAGGCGGCGATCTGCGCGCGCAGCGCCGCGTCGTCGAGATCGTCGCCATCGGCGTAGCGGGTGTCCTCGATGAGCAGGCGGTCCGCACCGAACGGCAGTACGTAGACGAACCGATAGCCGTCGTGCTGCGCGACGCTGGCGTCCATCACGATGGGCGCATTCAGGCCGTGCGGCTCGCTCAGGCGGACTTCCTGACCGAGGAATTTCTGGTAACCCAGCGCCAGGTGCGGGCTGGCCGCCGGGCCGCGCCCGTCGATCACCGCGTGCGCGCGCAGGGTTTCGCCGCTGCTCAGTTGCACGTCGGTGGGGGTCAGCGACGCGACCCTGGCGCCGAGCTGCAGGGAGACGCCGAGGCGCACCCGCAGGCGTTCGTCGAAGCGTTGCGAGGTGATCGAGGCATAGCCGCTGTGCAGGCGCCGCCGGCGCGCCGGGAAGATCACCTCGTAGGCGTCCCAGCGATGCGCGACGAGCGGCGCCAGCCACTGCCGCTGCGTGCCCTCCAGATCGCCCTCGTGGAACGACCAGGTGTGGTTGCCGCCCAGGCTCTCGCCCTGTTCCAGCAGCAGTACGCGCAGCTCCGGGCGGGCGTCGGCCAGGCGCCAGGCGATCAGGCCGTTGGCCAGGCCGCCGCCGACCAGGATCAGGTCGTAGTCAGGTTGCATCGGCGCGCTCCACCGGCTGGCCGCTGCCCACCACCGCCTCGACGATATCCGCGGCGCGCTCGACGCCACCGGCCTGCGCCAGGCTGGCGCCGACCCGCGCGGCATTGGCGGCGAAGCGCGGCTCGTCGAGCAACTGGCGCAGTGCGCGGCCTATGCCGCCCCGGCTGGCCAGTTGCGGGAACAGCCGCAGCCCGGCACCGGCGTGCAGCACGCGGGCGGCCACGCCGGGCTGGTCGAAGGCGATCGGCACGGCGAGCATCGGCACGCCGGCGGCGAGGGCGTCCATCACGGTGTTCAGCCCGGCGTGGGTGATCACCGCGTCGGCTCGGGCGAGGGCGGCGCGCTGCGGGGCGAAGTCGGTGACCCAGGTCGCGCCCAGGCCTTCCAGCACGCGCTCCTGCACGGTATTCAGCCCGCCGCAATGCGCCAGCAGCAGTTGCACGTCCTGCTCGGCGCAGGCGCGGACGATCCGCTGGAACAGGCCGAAACGTCCTCCCTGCAGGGTGCCCAGCGAGGCGAAGACGAACGGCCGGCGCGTCGCCAGCGGTATCTGAAGCGGCGTTTCTTCCTCGGCCCCACGCAGCGGCCCGACGGCGTGGAACTGCGCCGGCGCCTGCTGCCGTGGGAAGTCGAAGGCAGCGGTGGTCTGGCTGATCTGCGCGTAGGGCGACAGGCACTCGTGCAGCGCCTGGCGCGGCGCCAGGGCGAAGCGCGCGGCGTGCCCGGCGATCACCCGCGCGTGCGGACGCATCAACAGGTCGTAGACCTGGCTGCTGCCCCGATTGAGGTTCTCGCCCTGCGGCGAATCGGCGTAGCCCCAGGGCATCACCGGCAGCGGCAGGCGCGGTTCGCGGTTGACCGGCAGTGCGCAGGCGATCGACACGTAAGGCAGCTTCAGGTGTTCGGCGATCAGCCCGCCGGCGGCTTCCATCTGGTCGGCGAGCAGCGCGTCGACGCCCAGCTCGCGGAGCACGGCCGGTACCTCGCGGCAGAGCATGTCGGTGGTCCTGGCCAGGTCGAGAATCACCCGGCGCAGCCCGTTGACTCCGCCCGGCCGCGCAGCCAGCGCCACCGTATGGTGCAGCGAACCGGCCGGGTGCGAGACGGCGCCGACGCTGGCGAACCCGACGCGCGGATCGCGCAGCAGCGTGCCGGCATCCTGCTGATGGACGAAGGTCACCCGATGACCGCGCGCGATCAGACTGCCGGCGAGCGCCTCCAGGGCGCGGAAGTGGCTGGTGAAGGGCGGGGCGATGACTGCGAAATGGCTCATGCTCTCGCCGGGCGCCTCATCGCCGTGCCGCGCCGCGGGGCAGCAGCGGCGCCTGGCGCAGGGCGGCCAGGTCGCGCGAGCCGGTGCAGAAGCAGGCGACGCGCAGTTGCGCGATCACGGTGTGGAAATGCTCGACCACCGCGGCGCTGGAGCGCGTGGCGCCGTGCAGCACGGCGGCCGCCTGGCCAGCGATGTCGGCGCCCAGGCGGAGCGCCTTGGCCACGTCGACGCCGTCGCGGATGCCGCCGGAAGCGATCAGCAGGCTGTTCGGGCAGGCCTCGCGCACGGCGACGATCGCTTCGGCGGTGGGGATGCCCCAGTCGGTGAAGGCGCTGGCGATGGCGCGCTGCGCCGGTGTGTGCGCACGCTCGGCTTCCACCGCGGCCCAGCTGGTGCCGCCGACGCCGGCCACGTCGATGGCGGCGACGCCGGCGTCCACCAGCCGCCGCGCCACACCGGCGCTGATGCCGGCACCGACTTCCTTCACCACCAGCGGTACTTCGAGGCGCCGGGCCAGCTGTTCGATGGCCGTGAGCACGCCGCGCCAGTCGCGGTCCCCGCCGCGCTGCACGGCTTCCTGCAACGGGTTGAGGTGAATGATCAGGGCGTCGGCGTCGAGCATGTCCACCGCACGGCGCGCCTGCTCGAGGCCGAAGCCGGCGACCAGCTGCGCCGCGCCGAAGTTCGCCAGCAGCGCGATGTCCGGGGCCAGGCGCCGCAGCTGGCGGGTCAGACCCTGGTCGGCGTCGCTCTCCAGGGCGATGCGCTGGGAGCCCACGCCGAGGGCGATGCCGAGCTCCTGGGCGGCTTCGGCGAGGTGCAGATTGATCCGCGCGGCACGCGCGGCGCCACCGGTCATCGAACTGATCAGCAACGGCGCACTCAATGCTTTGTCGAACAGCGTGCTGCGCAGGTCGATCTCGTCGAGATGGAGTTCGGGGAGCGCGCAGTGTTCGAAGACGATGGCGGCCAGGCCGTTGTCGGCACGCGACTTGGCCCTGGCCGGATCGAGCACGATGTCCAGATGATCGTTCTTGCGTGCCGACAGTTCGCCTTCGGCCATCAGGTTTCCTCGGTATCCGGGCAGGGTCTTGCAGGTCTTTTAAGTTGTACAACTTCTGTACTAAGGTTGTACAACACTTTGCTTGGTCACACTAACCGCGACCCTGTCCGTCGCGCAGGCTGGAGCTCTCTTGACTCATGGCAACCTCATTAGTGCCGTCGCGCTGCGACATTTCCGCCGGTGATCTCGCGCCGTTGCGCGAGCAGGTGGAGCGTCGGCTGAACCAGCTGGTGCCGTTGCCGCAAGGTGGCGAAGACCTGATCGGCGTGGCCATGCACGCGTCCGTGCTGTCGCCGGGCAAGCGCGTCCGCCCGCTGATGCTGGTGCTCGCCGCGCAGGGGCTCGGGCACACCTCGGAGGCGTTGATCGATCTTGGCTGCGCGGTGGAGATGGTCCACGCC
Source organism: Pseudomonas sp. PS02288 (assembly GCF_029959715.1). Classification (NCBI taxonomy): domain Bacteria; kingdom Pseudomonadati; phylum Pseudomonadota; class Gammaproteobacteria; order Pseudomonadales; family Pseudomonadaceae; genus Pseudomonas; species Pseudomonas sp. PS02288. The sequence goes on from NZ_JASCPA010000029.1 coordinate 49,548, forward strand.
GCCTCGCTGGTGCTCGACGACATGCCCTGCATGGACGACGCCCAGTTGCGCCGTGGCCAGCCCACCGTGCATGTGCGCTACGGCGAGGACGTGGCCATGCTGGCCGCCGTCGCGCTGCTCAGCCAGGCGTTCCGCACGCTGGTGGCGGTGCAGGGCCTGCCGCCGTTGCTGAAGACCAACCTGGTCGCCGCGCTGTCCGACGCTGTGGGTGCGCAGGGCCTGGTGCGTGGCCAGTATGAGGACCTGCACGACGGCAGCCGCCAGCGCCCGGCCAGCGACATTGCCGGGACCAACCACCTGAAGACCGGCGCGCTGTTCGGCGCGGCGCTGGACATGGCCGCGCAGGTCGCCCAGGCCGGCGAGCCCGTGCGCACGGTGCTGCGCGATTTCGCCGTCGAACTGGGCCAGGCGTTCCAGCTGCTCGACGACCTCGGCGATTGCGAGGCCGATGTGCAGAGCCTGGGCAAGGACTGCGGCAAGGACCAGGGCAAGTCGACCCTGGTCAGCGTGCTCGGCCACGAAGCCGCGCGGCACCGGCTGCGCGGCCACATCCAGCGCGCCGAGGCCTTGCTGGCCGAGGTCTACGGCCATGACAGCCCGTTGCAGCAGTTGCTCGCGGGGCTGTTCCGCCGGGTGGCCTAGGCGCCGGCCCGCTCAGTTGCGCGGGCTCAGCGCCAGCTTCAGGCCGAGCCCGACGAAGAACCCTCCCACCAGCCGATTGAGCCACCGCGCCTGCGCGGCGGTGGCTTTCACGCGCTGGCCGGCATAGGCCGCGACGACCGCCAGAAGGTGGCACCAGAGCATGGCGTTGAGGTTGAACAGGCAACCGAGCAGGACGAACGCCAGTGTCTTGTCGGTGGAATCGGGCGCGATGAACTGCGGCACGAAGGCGAGGAAGAAGAGCGCCACCTTCGGGTTCAGCGCGTTGGTCAGGAAGCCCTGCAGAAAGATCCGTCGATACGGCAAGGCCGACAGCGCGGTCTGTGATGCTCTCTCGGCAGGAGCCTTGCTCAGCAGCAGGCCGATGCCGACGTACAGCAGGTAGGCCGCGCCCGCGTACTTCACCAGCGCGAACGCGGTGGCGGAGGTCGCCAGCAGCGCGGAAAGGCCCAGCGCCGCCGCCAGCACATGCACGAAAATCCCCGCGCCCACCCCGAACGAGGCCACCGACCCGGCGCGCCAGCCCTGCGCCGCGCTGCGCGACAGGATCAACAGCGAATCCGGTCCGGGCAGCATGTTCAGTAGCAGGCCGGAAACGATGAAGAGCGGAAGGTCATGGATGCCGAACATGCGGGGGCGGGCCGAAATCGATAGGCGTGCAGGTTAGCGCGCGGGCGATACGGGTGTCAGCGTCTGCCGGCGGCGTGCCTGACTGCTGCCTCAAGCTTTCCGAAGCGCTGAGCGCCGGGGCGTGCACCCGGGCGCCAAATCCCGCAATCGCGGAACCGGCACTGAACATGTCGCGCGCTGTCGGGTCGGAGACTCGACAGCCGCAGGCGTCCCTACGATCGGTGTGCTTTTTTTCGGGGAAGTTTCTCCGGCTGGCAGCATACTTCGCCTGTCCACGCGCAACGGATGCGTCGGCGCAGATGTTCTTTCCACCTTCATACAGCGACGGGAAACATGACCCAAAATCTCAGCCCTCTGGCCGGTGGACCGGCTCCGAAATCGGCCCTGGTCGACGTCGACAAACTGCTGGCGGCTTATGTCGACCTGCGCCCGGATGCGGAGACGCCCTCGCAGCGCGTCTCCTTCGGCACCTCTGGGCACCGCGGCATCGCCTTCGCGCGCAGTTTCAACGAGTGGCACATCCTGGCGATCACCCAGGCGATCTGCGAATACCGCGCCAGCGTCGGCATCGACGGCCCGCTGTTCATCGGCGCCGACACCCACGCGCTGTCGGCCCCGGCGCTGGACAACGCGCTGGAAGTGCTGGCCGCCAACGGCGTGCAGGTGATGGTCTCGGCGGGCGGCGAGTTCACCCCGACGCCGGCGATTTCCCAGGCCATCCTGGTCTATAACCGCGGCCGCACCACCGGGCTGGCCGACGGCATCGTCATCACCCCGTCGCACAACCCGCCGGAGCACGGCGGCTTCAAGTACAACCCGCCGAATGGCGGCCCGGCCGACACCGCCATCACCGGCTGGGTGCAGACCCGCGCCAACGCGTTGCTTATGGCCAAGCTCGACGGCGTCAAGCGCGTTTCGTTGCAGCAGGCCCGCCAGGCGTCCACCACCCGCGAGTACGACTTCCTCGGTGCCTACGTGGCCGACATCGGCAACGTGATCGACTTCGACGTGATCCGCGGCTCAGGCCTGCGCCTGGGTGTCGACCCGCTGGGCGGCGCGGGCGTGAGCTACTGGGCGCGCATCGCCGAGCACTACCGCATCGAGCTGGACGTGGTGAGCCAGCAGGTCGACCCGCAGTTCGCCTTCATGAGCCTGGACTGGGACGGGCAGATCCGCATGGACCCGTCCTCGCCGCATGCGATGAATTCGCTGATCGCGCTGAAGGACAAGTACGACGTCGCCTTCGCCTGCGACACCGACCACGACCGCCACGGCATCGTCACGCCCAGCGTCGGCCTGATGCCGCCCAACCACTACCTCAGCGTGATGGTCGACTACCTGTTCCGCAACCGCCCGGACTGGCAACAGGGCGCGGCCGTGGGCAAGACCCTGGTCAGCAGCGCGATGATCGACCGCGTCGCCAGGCGTCTGGGGCGCTCGGTGTACGAAGTGCCGGTGGGCTTCAAATGGTTCGTCGACGGCCTCCATGACGGCTCCCTCGGCTTCGTCGGCGAGGAGAGCGCCGGCGCTTCCTTCCTGCGTCGCGATGGCAGCGTGTGGACCACCGACAAGGACGGCCTCGCGCCGGCGCTGCTGGCCGCCGAGATGACCGCACGCACCGGTCGCGACCCCGGCGTGCTGTACCGTGCGTTGTGCGACGAGCTGGGCGAAGTCTTCGCCACCCGCGTCGACGCCAAGGCCGACACCGCGCAGAAGCAGGCGTTGTCCAAACTCGACCCGCAGCAGATCACCCAGACCCAACTGGCCGGCGACGCCGTGGAAAGCGTGCGCAACACCGCGCCGGGCAACAACGCGGCCATCGGCGGCATCAAGGTCGCCACCGCCGGCGGCTGGTTCGCCGCGCGCCCGTCCGGCACCGAAGACGTCTACAAGATCTACGCCGAAAGCTTCCGCGACGACGCCCACCTGCGCGCCCTGGTCCAGGAAGCCCAGGGTGTGGTGGACGACGCGCTGAACGCGAAGTGAGGTAGGGAGGGCCGGTCCGCAGGGTGAAGGTTACCCTGCGGATTTCGCGTCGAGTTCAGGTCCCGGCGAACAGGGTGGACAAGCTTCGCGATGTCCACCCTACGTCGAGGTTGGAGTCCCCGCAGATTCCGCTATTACCCGGACTGCCATGCTAGTGAGCCCTACGCCGCCTTGTGGCAGACAGCCTCGATGTTGTGGCCGTCAGGGGCGATGACGAAGGCCCCGTAGTAGTTCGGATGGTAGTGCGGCCGTAACCCCGGTGCTCCATTATCTCTTCCGCCAGCGGCGAGGGCAGCGGCGTAGAAGGCATCCACCTCGGCGCGCGTGTCGGCCGCGATGGCGATGTGCAGGCGCGCAGGCACGTCCTTGGTTTCGTGCAGCCACATCGACGGCTTGCCGCCACGTCCCAGGCCAACGCCGTAGGGGCTTTCCATGGCTACCGATACACCCAATGGGCGCAGTGCGTTCAGAAAGAACGCCTTGCTCTCGGCGAGGTTCGTGACTCCAAAACCAAGGTGGTCGAACATGCTGTTGTATCCCTTTGGTGGCGCTGCGAAGCGGATGGATGCGTGTGAGGCGCCGAGGCCTGGTCTGCGCCGGAGCAGCGAAGGCCGAGGAGGACCAAAGTGCGCCGGCGCTTCGGCTGGCTTGGCTTCGACTTCTTTACCGCCAGCCTGTAACTGAGCTTCAAATGGCCGCCTTTTCTATCACTGGTAGCTCGAGTCAATAGATTCAACTCACTGTGGCAGGGCGCCATTTTGCTTCTTGGCTCTTACAAGATTTGTCAGGGCCCGTATTGCGGAGTCGACTATGCCGATGAAGCCGATAAAGATTACCGACAACCCTAGAATCCCTGAGCCCGACTTGAAAATAAGCAAGCCGACTAACGAAGCCGCTACCCAAACTGCGACTCCTATGAGGTTTCTTTTGAATTTTTCCGAGGGAGATAGTGCTTTGTATTTTGATTTCAGGTGTTGTTTTAACATGACGAATTCCTTTTCTATGGTGGGGAGTTAAGTTCTACGTTGTTTTTGGATCTTGACCTCTATGGCGGCTAGCTTCTTCTCGCTTCGCAGTATCGTTTCATCGCCTGATGAGGCCGAGATGCTATCAGGGTCCATAGTGCACTGTGCTTTCGAGTACATCTGTGAGGCAGATCAGTCTAGACCGAGACATTGCTGATTGTGGCGCGGTGGACGAGGAAGTAGGGTGGAAATCGCGAAGCGTTTTCCAGCGTTATATTTAAGACGCATCCGTCTCAATGGGGCGCGCCATTAAAGGTGGACAAGCTTCGCGATGTCCACCCTACGTTGAGAATTAAGTTCACACAGGTTCCTTGGTGTTTTCCGGGCTGCCTTGCTGAAGCGCCCTGTTGGACCCCGCCTATGTTCCAATTCAAGCCATCGCATACCGTGTTTAATTCGGTGATAGGTACCTGAGACGCATCGGAATCATGACGCATTCAAATCGCCATTGACGAAGTCCACCCTGGGTGTGCGAAAGCGCATGGCAGCCCAGGAGCCAAAGAGCTTTGCGAAAAAGGAAATTGTGTGGGTGCTGGGGTTGGGCACGTCATCGGCAAGTTTGACCCCCTTGGGGCGATCGCGGGTCATCGTTCTTATTTCCAGTGCGGGCAACGCCTCCACAGGCCATAGACCTCCGTACAGGCTCAACCAATGACCATTGGTGAAATCCAAGAACATTGGCGTATTGCAGCACGTAGCGACCACTCGACGCGTTTTGGAATGCTCCGACAATCGATATTCGCGTAAGCGAGACTGCCCTTTCTCGCACCAGACCCTGTCCTTTCGGTAAAGCACAAAGCGCGTTGCCGCTTTATTATCCAAGACAGATGGGGCGCCGGGCAGCGACTGCAGAAATTCCCCTGCTTTCTGGCAATCGTTACAGAGGCACTCAGCGCTGATTATAGGATTGCCTTGAATCTTCAAAGCTACCTGTCCACAGCCGCAGGTTAAAGCCACCTTCATGGTCGTCATGAAATACCCCTGTTCTTAGCAAGTAGGGTGGAAATCCCGAGGCGTTTTGCACCCCCTGTATTTTAGTCGCTTCGGTCTCAAAAATCTGCCACCGATACAGTTGGACAAGCTTCGCGATGTCCACCCTACGTTGAGAATTAAGTTCGCTCCGGTTCCGGTGTTATCCGGGCTACCTTGCTGATTGTTAATCACACCACGCGCCATCCTCAGTGAATGCCGGCTTCCATTTATGCGCCACAAATTCAAAGGCTGGATTAGCATTATTAGAGGGATCAATTTCTGTAAAGCTAAACTCACAGCCTTTTGCATTTGTGCTCATCATGAGCTTGTAATGATGGTTTTCCTTCGGTGTAAATTCTAGGGTTGGCTTGCATTCGCCATATTTTGTTCCTGACGCCAATGCACCAATAGCACCAATAGCACCAAATCCTCCAACCAATAATATGGTCTCTACCCCTGTGGACTGAGGGATTATCGAGGTAATAACAATAGGTTCGCTGGGCTTTATTTTTACTGTTTTATTTTTCTCCTTGGACATAAATGCCACATTTTGACGATTGGTGCATTGCTTTATGTCTTTATATGTAAATGCGCTATAAAATAAATCCGGATTGTCAATCCTGTTCACAAATTCAAGAGTGGCAGCATGAGGTTCTGTTGGCTCGATATAGGCTCTATTTGTGCAGCCTGAAATTAAGAGCATGCAGGTGGTATAAAGTGTTAATTTCTTCATGATTTACTCTTGTTAACTTGATTTATCGGCTAACGCTTGGTTAAGGGGCGGGCTTTAGCCCGTCCCAGTGAGCGAAGCGAGTGGTTTGAACCAGTTGTTAGACGGATGCCGGAAAGAAATTTATTTTCAGAAATTCAGCTCTCAATTTTTTTGATGGCTCAGTGCTGCCGATTCAGCCTCTCGTATAAAGGTTTTGCTGGGTGAGAAACTCTTGAGTTTATCTAGGAATTGCGTGTTCTTAATCGATGGCTGCAATGGCACTATTTTGCCAACGCCGGAGTTTATTATGGAGGCAATTATTATCCCTCCAATAAGGCCTCCTGCCGCACCAGTACTAGCGGCTTGTCCATAGCTCATATTTCCAGAGCCAGAAATGCCCCGAGCGATTAAACCCCCAGTTGCACCGCCGATTGCACCGCCAACTGCGAAAGAGACGATATCAACTTTTGATGTAGATGGGTCGCTTACGTATCCCAAAGTAGAGCAGTCTGTACCGTTTGGGTAGGGCCTCTCAGGAGCTGCTTCTGTGGAGAGGTAAGCGTAAAGCTTGACTGGCTCATTTTCATTGTTAGGAATATAGAAGCCCCCATCTGAAGTTGTGGGTTGGCCAGGAAACGCCCCTCCGTTTTCACCTGTTACCGATACGCCGCCCGATGGGGCGCGATAGTAGGTTCCATTGGAATCTACTTTTTCAGACCAATAAGGGCCTTTTTCAAATTTAGTAGTCCATTGCATGTCGAATGGGCCATAGTAGTCAGTGAGCACAAGTGGCTCTTTTAGATCTATACAGGTTATCTCTTGTGGTGCTTTTAAATCTTCCGGGCTAATAGGTGTTGTGCATCCAGACAACAAGGCGAACGACAGCATGCTGGCAGCGGTTCTAAGGTTAAATATTAACGAGGGAATCATTGTGTGCTCTCGGTTTGAAATGCGTGGTCGTGCGCCGTTCGTCTAACGCCAGAATTAAGCCGACCCGCGAAGCGGGTTCGGCTTGAATGAATTGTTAGGCATCAGATGTCTGTTACATGCTGGTTGATCCATTCCCATGCCTTTTCTGGCAACCATCCGGCATAACTACGAACAACCTTGATGACCAGTAGGTTGTCGTTGTTGTCTATTTGCGTACGGATTCGTGTTGACAGTTGCTCTGCAGTTTCGTTAGTGCTGATTAGCCATGTCGAATCCAAGTAGTGCCAATAGCCAGGTGACTTCTTAAGCTCCTCGTAGAGCGCATTGTAGTTCTGTCCTGACTTGTTGAGGTCCTACGATACGCAGTAAACGGTCATGAATCTCATCCCCTGATGCCTAACGTTTGGTTAAGGGGCGGGCTTTAGCCCAATGTCATCAACCTAAGCTGCAGCCCTGCCCAAGGCAAGCCCCCCGAAGCAGCCAGCCGCCATGGCCGTCGGGCGATGACCAGGCCTCTGCCGCTCAATCAGGCGGTCTAGCTGGGCTGGCGGT